>RFUP01000030.1 GCA_009922885.1 Paracoccaceae bacterium | reverse complement strand
GCTAGAGGCCTTGCGGGTTTCAAACCTTGCCCATCTGCTAGCGATTTCAGGGCTGCACATGGGGATGCTCGCGGGGTTTGTCTATGCGGCAGTGCAGCTCTGCATCGCCATGGTTCCGTTTTTGGCCTTACGGTGGCGGTCTCACAAAATCGCTGCGTTTTTTGCACTGGCAGCGGCTGCGTTCTATCTCGTGCTATCGTGTCGCAACGTTGCGACCGAGAGAGCGTTTATCATGGCGGCTGTGATGCATTGCGCCATTCTCTTTGATAAACGCGCGCTTTCGCTGCGCTCTGTGGCATTCGCCGCGATCATCGTTTTGGTGATACGACCGGAATCTTTGCTATCTCCGGGTTTCCAAATGAGTTTCGCTGCGACGGCGGCACTGGTTGGCGTTTTCGGCGCGATACGGGACCATGAATGGCCGCAAAAGCTCGGTGTGTTCCGTCCGGCAATGACGCTCGCGCTCTCGTCACTCGTGGCCGGACTCGCGACGGGCCCTATTGCGGCTGCCCACTTCAACCAGGTGTCGCATTTCGGTTTTCTGGCGAATTTGTTGGCGGTCCCCGCCATGGGATTGATCGTGATGCCTGCTGCGGTGATCACTGCGATTTGCCTTCCCCTCGGGTTAGAAGGCTGGCCGCTGGCCTTCATGCGTGTGGGGCTGGAATGGATCCTTATGGTGGCTCGTGAGGTATCGGCCCTGCCCAATGCAAAAGGGGTTGTGGCCAGTCCTCCGTTACTGGTTTTGGCGCTCTATGCGGCGGGAGGGTGCCTATTGGTTCTGTGGAAGGGGCGGCTGCGATTGCTGGGGGTGCTGCCCATTCTGGTTGCCGGGTTCATATGGGCGACGGTTCAACGCCCAATGATTCTTGTGGCGGACAACGGGGCTTTGGTTGGTGTGATGACGCCGTCGGGCAGGGCGCTTTCGCGAGAAAGGAGCGCCGGGTTCGCGGCGGAAAGCTGGCTTGAAAACGATGGGGATTTCCATTCGCAGAAAGAGGCCGCATCTCTTTGGCCTCCGGACGGAGCATTGGTCCTGCCCAGTGGCGTCTCGATACGCCATGTAACAGGAAAGAAGCGGGTTGCGGAAATGACCTGTTCGGAAAACGAGTTCCTGATCGTCAATGCCGAGCCGCCGAAGGGGCTGCCGTGCCAGATCATTGGGCCGAAAGAGTTCGAAGTGCTGGGTGCCCTCGCGATCGAAGCCGGAGGAAAGCTCCGTTCTGCAAGTGGCCCGGAGCAAAAGCGGCTTTGGCACATGAAAAAAGAGCCTCGGGCCGAGGCTCTTTTCCAGATTGATATCCGTGCGTTAGTAAGTGCGGATTAGGCCCACCAACCGCCCTTGGACGCGAACGCGCTCCTCGGGAAGCACTCGGGTTTCATAGGCCGAGTTGGCAGCCTCCAGCGCAATCATGCTGCCTTGGCGGCGGTAGCGTTTCAGCGTTGCCTCCGCATCGTCAACGAGCGCCACGACGATATCGCCGTTCTGAACCGAGTTGGTTTCCCGGATCACGACGACATCGCCATCGTTGATACCCGCCTCGATCATCGAGTCGCCTTTGACTTCCAGCGCATAATGCGCGCCCTTGCCAGAGAGCATCGAGCCGGGAACCGCCACGCTGTGCGAGGCGTGGGCAATCGCTTCAATCGGAACACCGGCGGCGATACGGCCCATCACAGGAAGCTCCAGCGCATGGACCGCTTCCAGATCCATAGCCGCGCGCGGGCGCGGGGCTTCGGGCTTTTCGCCTTGAATGACCTTGGGCGTGAATGCTTTTGACGCGGCCTTTTCGGGAGTGTTTGCCATGCTGTCGGGCAATTTCACAATTTCCAGTGCGCGCGCGCGGTGGGCGAGGCGGCGGATGAACCCCCGCTCTTCGAGTGCCGTGATCAAGCGGTGAATGCCGGACTTGGATCGCAGATCCAACGCATCTTTCATTTCGTCGAAAGAGGGCGGCACGCCATCGGCTTGCATCCGTTTGTGAATGAACTCGAGTAGATCAAGCTGTTTGCGCGTGAGCATCGGCAACTCCCTGACTGTATTGCCTCTGTTCTACGCATGTTCACGTTTTGTGTCAACTCTCGGAGCGATGTTCCGTCAAGTCGGGATATATTCCACGATCTCTCCCGCTTGGCGCGCCCCATCGGAAACGGGGCGGATAAGCAGAGCATTGGCTTCGGCAAGCACCGAGAGAAGCGAGCTGTCTTGGTCTTCTTTCGAGACCACGCCTTCAGGTGTGATGTTGGCACGCATGTAATGTTCGCGCGGGCCATTCGCGGCAACGGGCGCGGCCAAGGGGGCCTTCAGCCTTGTGGCGGGCGCTGCAGGTAGGCCCAGCATGGCTTTGATGACGGGAACGACGAATATATGCCCGCAAACCATCGCCGAAACGGGATTGCCGGGCAGGCCAATCATCATGGAGTTCCCAATTTTTCCGGCCATCAGGGGTTTGCCGGGCCGCATCGCGACTTTGTGGAAAGACTGATCCGCCCCAAGGCCGCGCGTGACGGCAGAGACCAGATCATGGTCACCTACGGATGCTCCGCCAATGGTTATGATCAGATCGGCATCTGCGGCGAGCGCCAGTGTTTGCGTGATGGAGGCCTCGCGGTCTTTCGCGATGGGCAGGATGCGCACGATGGCACCGTGATCTTCCAAGAGCGCTTTGAGGCCGAACGTATTCGAGGCGATGATCTGGTCAGGCAAGGGGGCTTCCCCCGGCATGACCAATTCGTCGCCTGTCGAGATCAGCGCCACCACGGGTTTGCGTGTGACAGGCACACGAGCGTGGTTCATCGCCGCGAGTAAGGCCACTTCAGAAGCGCGTAGCCGCCTTGGGGCCAGAAGGGGCGTGCCGATTTCGAAGTCGATGCCCGCGCGGCGGATATTGTCGTCGGGGCTCGGCTCTCTGGAAATCGTGACTTCAGTTGAAATCCGGCTGGTATCCTCCTGAATAACAACGAAATCTCCGCCTTCAGGAACCGGGGCGCCTGTGAATATCCGCACGCATTCGCCGGGGAGTAGTGTTCCGCCCCACGCGTGACCCGCTGCGCTTTCGCCGACCAATCGGAACCGATCCCCGAGCTTCGGCTGCCCACCGCCAACGGCATAGCCATCCATTGCAGAGGCAGGGAACGGCGGTTGAGTGCGTTTGGCCGTGAGCGTTTGGGCCAGAACACGCCCATTGGCTTCGGAAATGGGAACTTCCTCAACCTCCAAAGCCCGAGCAAGGGCAAATAGCAGATCGAGGGCTTCCGAGACCGAGATCATTCGGCTTCGAAGCGGCCCGACTTGCCGCCATCCTTGAGCGTGACGCGGATGCCGCCGATTTCCATCCGTTTATCAACCGCTTTCGACATATCGTAGACCGTGAGCGCAGCGGTGGAAACGGCCGTGAGGGCCTCCATTTCAACGCCAGTCTGACCGCTTGTTTTCACGGTTGCGGAGATCCGCACGCCCGGAAGGCCTGGATCAAGCGTGAGGTCCACGGCGACTTTGGTGATGGGCAGCGGGTGGCAGAGTGGGATCAGATCGGAGGTCTTTTTGGCCCCCATGATGCCCGCGAGGCGGGCAATCCCCAAAACGTCGCCTTTCCCCGCGCGCCCCTCTGAAATGATCTCGAAGGTCGCTTGCGCCATCTTGATGAAGCCTTCCGCCACGGCGATGCGAGAGGTGACGGCTTTCTCCGAAACATCGACCATGTGGGCCTGCCCGGTGGCGTCGAAATGTGTGAGGCCTGTGTTGGACATTATGCGCCGCCTCCCGGCATCAGGGGGCTGGCGAGAAGCGTTTTCGTGGCCGCTGTCACATCGTCTTGCCGCATCAGGCTTTCCCCGATGAGGAAACAGCGCGCGCCATACATCGCCATATCGGCCAGATCGGCAGGGGTGAAGAGGCCGGATTCGGAGACCAGCATGCGATCTCCGGGAACGTGTTTCGAAAGCACCCGCGTGGTGTCGAGCGTGGTTTCGAAGGTGTTGAGGTTGCGGTTGTTGATCCCGATGAGGCGGGACTTCAGCTTGCTGGCGCGCTCCAGTTCGGCGGCATCATGCACTTCGATCAGCGCATCCATCCCCCAATGCTCTGCCGCGGCTTCGAGTTCCAAAGCGAGAGCGTCATCGACAGATGCCATGATGATCAGGATGCAATCGGCCCCAAGGGCGCGCGCTTCGGCGACCTGATAGGTGTCGTAGAGAAAGTCCTTGCGGAGCACGGGAAGTTCACACGCTGCGCGGGCGGCAGGCAGGAATTCCTTTGCGCCTTGGAAGGAGGGCGTGTCGGTCAGCACGGAAAGGCAAGTGGCACCACCTGCGGCATAGGCTTGCGCCAGTGCGGGCGGATCGAAATCGGCACGGATCAAGCCTTTGGAGGGGCTCGCCTTTTTGATCTCGGCAATCAGGCCATAGCCCGTGCGCGTGGCCTCAAAAAGCGCATCCGCGAAAGGGCGCACCGGAGAGGCCTCTTTCGCTGCTGCTTCGACTTCGGCCATTGGCATGGCTGCCTTATCGGCTGCGACCTCTTCCAGTTTATAGGCTTTGATCTTGTCGAGGATCGTACTCATGCGGTCTCCTGCGTCACAGCGACCAGACGCGCAAGGCAGGTTCTGGCAGCGCCGCTATCAATGCTTTCTGCCGCCAATGCGACACCGTTTTTCAAATCTAGCGCCTTATCGGCAATGACCAAGGCCGCTGCCGCATTCAAGAGAACGGCATCGCGATAGGCCGAATGTTCCCCGTCCAAGAGGGCGCGGAGGGCGGCTGCGTTCACTTCGGGCGTATCCCCTTGGATCTTCTCGAAAGGATGGACAGGCAGACCGAAGTCTTCGGGATGGAGTTCGACCTCGCGCACCGAGCCGTCGGCTTCTAGCGCAGCAACCCATGTCACGCCGGTGATGGTCATCTCATCCGTGCGATCCGAGCCGTGCACGAGCCACGCACGCTCGCTGCCCAACTGCCCGAGGGTTTCGGCCATGGGGCGGATCAAACTGCGAGAGAAGGCCCCGGTCAGTTGGCGCTTCACGCTTGCCGGATTGGTGAGTGGGCCGAGGATGTTGAAGATCGTGCGCGTTCCCAATTCGGCGCGTGTGGGCATGACGTGCTTAGTGGCGGGGTGGTGCATCGGGGCCATCATGAAGCCGATTCCTGCCGTTTGCAGCGCTTTTTCAACAACTTGCGGGCCGACCATCACGTTGATGCCCAACTGCCCCAAGGCATCGGCCGCGCCAGATTTGGACGAGAGATTGCGGTTGCCATGCTTAGCAACAGGCACGCCAGCGCCAGCCACGACCAGCGCGGTTGCCGTGGAAATGTTGAGCGTCTTTTTGCCGTCGCCCCCCGTGCCTACGATGTCGATGGCACCAGCGGGGGCTTTCACCGGATTGCATTTCGCGCGCATCACGCTGGCTGCGGCGGCATATTCTTCCACCGTTTCACCGCGCGTGCGGAGCGCCATCAGGAAGCCGCCGATCTGACTGGGCGTTGCTTCCCCTTCGAAGAGGATCTGGAAGGCAGACTCGGCTTCTGCGCGCGTGAGCGGGCGCTCTGCGGCGGCTCCGATGAGCAGTTTCAGGGCATCACTCATGCGGGCACCTGCATCAGGTCGAGGAAATTCTTCAACATGGCGTGGCCATGTTCGGAGGCGATACTTTCCGGATGGAACTGCACGCCCTGGATCGGCAGGTCGCGGTGCTGAAGGCCCATGATCGTGCCATCTTCAAGCCATGCGGTGACTTCGAGGCATTCGGGCAGCGTTTCACGTTCCACGACCAGAGAATGGTAACGCGTTCCGGAGAAAGGAGAGGGAAGGCCTTTGAACAAGCCTTTGTTATTGTGGAGCATTGTTCCCATTTTGCCATGCACGATCTCGTGGCAACGCACCACATTGCCACCAAACGCCTGCCCGATGGTCTGATGCCCGAGGCACACGCCCAAAAGCGGCGTGCGGGTTTCTGCAGCGGCGGCAGTCAACGAGAGGCAAATCCCCGCTTGATCGGGATCGCAAGGCCCCGGAGAAAGCACGATCCCGGCAGGGTTCATCGCCATGGCTTCCTGCACATCGAGCGCATCGTTCCGGCGAACGACGACATCCGCGCCAAGTTCACCCAGGTAATGCACAAGGTTATAGGTGAAACTGTCGTAATTATCGATCAACAGTAGCATTTCTCATCTTTCGGGTCTTAGGAGCCACGTCGGGGCTGGAGGCCACGCCCCCGGTCGGGGTATACTTGTTCAGGCTTGCGCCGGAGCGTCAAGGGGGCCACCCTGCGACCGGACGTGGCGGGCCTGAATTTAAGGGCCGAAAAGAACAAAGCAGAGGGTGACGATGGCGCGCGGTTTCTTTGGAGGGTTGGTTTGGGGCGGTCTGACTTCGGTTGTGGCAGCAGGGTCCATTTCTCTGGTAGCCGGAATGCCGCTTGCGCCTGAAGTGACCACCGAGACGGCACCGCAGACCGAAGCGCCGCAAGTTCCTACGCTTGCCGAGGGGCAGGCGAATACTCCGGACGTGGCTTCGGAACAGGCGCCTGTTGTCGCGATCCCCGAGGTGCTGGCCGCGCCTAAGGATGAAACAGAGCTTTCCATCTCGACGGAACCTGCCCAGCCGCCTGCGCCTGAGGCCGTCGCAGAGAGTGCCTTGCCGCAGCCGGAACCTGCGGCACCCGCCGCGCCAGAGGTGGTTCCAGAGGCTCAAGCCACTGTTGAGCCTACGCCTGCGGAGGAGAAGCCCCAAGCCGCCGAGCCCATGGTGACTGCGGCACTCCCGCAAGAAGAACCAGCAGCGCCCCGCTTCGGCGCTCCTGTCGTGCCTCTGACCGAACGTGCGCCGGGTGCGTCTGGCCGTTTGCCGACGGTAGGTGGTAGTGTGGCCACGTCAGGGGCTCCCAAGGCGATAGAGGAATTCGCCGCGTCGTTCGAGAACCCCAAAAATAAGCCGCTGATGGCTATTGTTCTGATCGATGCCGGAGACAGCCCTGTCGGTTTGGAAGCGCTGCGCGCCTTTCCTTACCCCTTGAGTTTCGCGGTCGATCCCATGCGGGCAGATGCCGAGGAGGTGATGGCAAAGTATCGCGCGGCTGGCTTCGAAGTCTTGGCCCATGTCAATATTCCGCAAGACTTCACCGCCCCGGATGTTGAACAGTCGCTGACGGCTCAATTCGCTAAACTACCGGAATCAATGGGAATTCTTGAAGGCGAAATGAGTGGCCTCCAAGGCAGCAAGCAGATTTCGGATCAGGTCACTTCGATGGTAGCTGCCTCCGGCCATGGTCTTGTTTTCAAAGCCAAAGGTCTCGATGCCGCGCGGAAACTGGCGGAAAAGGAAGGCGTTCCGGCGGCCACCATCTTCCGCGATTTCGACGGGGAGGGGCAGGGCGCTCCGACGATCCGCCGCTTTCTCGATCAGGCGGCTTTCAAAGCGGCGCAGGAAGAAAAGGGCGTGATCATGCTCGGCCGCCTCCGCCCCGAAACGATTTCGGCTTTGCTCCTCTGGGGCCTGCAGGACCGGGCGCAGCGCGTCGCTTTGGCTCCGGTCTCGGCGGTGCTGCTGGAGGAGTGACAAAACGCCATTCTCCGGGCTGTAAACCCTCTAAAGTCCAGTCCCCGATGCGGTAGCGGATCAGTCTCAAGGTCGGAAATCCCACGGCTGCCGTCATCCGCCGCACCTGGCGGTTCCGCCCCTCCGAAATGGTCAACTCGATCCAGCTTTCCGGAACAGTCTTACGAAATCGTACAGGCGGCGTGCGGGGCCAGAGCCAGTCGGGCTCGGCCACCTGCCGCGCTCTTGCCGGCCGCGTCATCCCATCGTTCAGATGCACGCCTTCGGCCAAAGATTCCAGCGCTTCAAGCGTAATATCGCCTTCCACCTGAACCAAATATGTCTTTTCCATCTTATGCTTAGGATCGCTGATGCGCGCCTGTAACGGGCCGTCATCGGTCAGCAGAAGCAATCCCTCACTATCACGATCCAAGCGGCCCGCTGGGTAGACACCCGCCACTTGAACCACCTCCGAAAGGGTCGCGCGCGGGCTGCCTGCGCTCCCCTTGTCGGTGAACTGGCAGAGCATGTCATAGGGTTTGTTCAGGAGGATCAGGCGGGTCATACCCCTTTCCTAACGCGTTATTTTGCGGCTCAAAAGCCATTTCCGAAGCGTATGGATTGCGTCTGGATTGCGTATGGCAAGCGTCATGACGTTCGTCAGGCTGCGGAACCCATGCCAAATCGCCCGAAAAAGCAAATTTCTCTTTCGAAAATATCCTGGGGGGAGCCGAAGGCGGGGGGCAAAGCCCCCCAACCCTTTACGCTTTCAGAATGGAGCGGCCTGCGTATTCGGCCGTCTCGCCCAGCATCTCCTCGATGCGGATGAGCTGGTTGTACTTGGCCAGACGGTCGGAGCGCGCGAGCGAGCCGGTCTTGATCTGCCCGCAATTGGTGGCAACCGCGAGATCGGCAATCGTGGCATCCTCGGTTTCGCCCGAGCGGTGCGACATCACATTAGTGTAGCGCGCCCGGTGCGCCATATCGACGGCTTTCAGCGTCTCGGTCAGCGAACCGATCTGGTTCACCTTCACCAGCATCGAGTTGGCAACACCCGCCTTGATGCCGTCCGCAAGCCGCGCCGGGTTCGTCACGAACAGGTCGTCACCCACGAGCTGGACCTTGTCGCCCAGTTTCTCCGTCAGGATCTTCCAGCCGGCCCAGTCATCCTCGCTCATGCCGTCTTCGATTGAGATGATCGGGTAAGCTGCACAGAGCTTGGCCAGATATTCGGCGTTCTCTTCCGATGTGAGCGAAAGACCTTCGCCCTTCATCTCGTATTTGCCGTTCTTGAAATATTCGGTCGAGGCACAATCGAGCGCGAGGTAGATATCCTCACCCGGCTTGTAGCCGGCCTTTTCGATCGACTTCAGGATGAGATCGAGCGCGGCCGTGGTCGAGGCGATGTTCGGGGCAAAGCCACCTTCATCACCGAGGCCCGTGGAGAGGCCTTGCGCCGTCAGTTCTTTCTTCAGCGTGTGGAACACTTCCGAACCCATACGCACGGCATCACGGATATTGCTTGCCGAAACCGGCATGATCATGAATTCCTGGATGTCGATCGGGTTATCGGCATGTTCACCGCCATTGATGATGTTCATCATCGGCACCGGCAGAAGGCGCGCGGAGGTGCCGCCCACGTAGCGATAAAGTGGTTGAGCGGTAAACTCGGCGGCGGCTTTCGCCACGGCGAGCGAAACGCCCAGAATGGCATTCGCGCCAAGGCGGGCCTTGTTCGGGGTGCCGTCCAACTCGATCATGGCCATGTCGATGGCCACCTGCTCGGTCGCATCCATGCCGAGGATCGCTTCGGCGATTTCGCCATTCACATTGCTGCAGGCCTCAAGCACGCCTTTGCCCATGTAGCGGGCCTTGTCGCCATCACGCTTCTCGACCGCTTCATGTGCGCCCGTCGAGGCGCCCGAAGGAACGGCCGCGCGCCCCATCGTGCCATCTTCGAGCGTCACATCAACCTCGACTGTGGGATTGCCACGGCTGTCGAGGATTTCGCGGGCGTGAATGTCGATGATCGTGCTCATGGGAGGTCCTTTGCAGGGCTGAACGGAATTTACGGGGCTTTTAGGCGCGCTTCCTGCGAAGGAAAAGGCTGTTTGCGCCAACGGTCATGCGATTTGGGCGCGGCGTTTCAGCCTACGCTCACGCAACAAGGCATAAAGACCGGAGCCGACGATCAAGGCAGACCCCGCGAGCGTCAATTCGTCGGGGCTCTCGCCGAAAAACACCATCCCGACGATCAGCGCGAAAACCAGACGTGAATAGCGGAACGAGGTCACGAAACTCACTTCACCAATCCGCATCGCGCCCACGATCAGGTAATAGCCGATCAAACCGCACAGAAGCGCCGCGCCCATCAAAAGCCCTTCATGCTGGCTCATCGCGCGCGGCGCAGCCCCTGTGACAAGAAACAACAAGAGGCCGGCCGGTATCAGGGTCGAGAACCCCCAGGCGGACAGCTGGAAGGAGGTGACGGTTTTCGGGATCACCCGCGTCGCCAGATCGCGGAGCGCCAGCCCGAACACGGCTAGAACCGCAAAGAGCGACTTGGGATCGAAATGTTCGGTGCCGGGGCGCACGATCAAAAGCACCCCCAGAAAGCCCACCACGATCGCACTCCAGCGCCGCCACCCCACGGTTTCATTGAGAAAGAGCGCCGCGCCAAGAGTCACGGCCAAGGGATTGGCTTGGAAAATCGCGGAAGCCGAAGAAATCGGCGTCAGGGTGATGGCCACCACGAAACCCAGCGTGCCGATGATCTCGCCCAGATTGCGGAACACCACGGCGCGCTCGAAAAAGAGCGGCGACAAGACCCGCTCGCCGCGGCTCTGCGCGACAATCGCGAAAATCGTCCCGCCACCGAACCCAAGGAGGCAGAGGATCTGACCCAAGGGCACGCCCGACATCGAGAGTTTCTTGATGAACATGTCCTCAATGGCAAAAACCGCCATTGCCGCCACGATCAACGCGGCTCCGCGCATATTCTCCATAGGTCTCCTCCCGCTCGCCGCTCCGAGGTATCGGGCAAGCGCGCCTTGGGCAAGTGTGCCAATGGGTCAACGGCCATGCGCTGGAAGCATGGCCCATCTTTCTCTTTTCAAAATATCCCGGGGGAAGCCGGAGGCTGGGGGCGGAGCCCCCGCTACTTTTGCGGCTTGGTGGTCCGGACGCCGTAAAGCTCTAGCCTATGGCCCTTCAGCGAGAACCCGAGTTTCGCGGCGATCTTTTCTTGCAGCGCTTCGATTTCGGGATCGCAGAATTCGATCACCTCGCCTGTCGAGATGTCGATCAGGTGGTCGTGGTGGTCGCGGTCGGCATCTTCGTAGCGGGCGCGGCCATCGCCGAATTCGAGGCGGTCGAGAATGCCTGCTTCCTCGAAAAGCTTCACGGTGCGGTAGACTGTGGCGAGGGAGATATTGGCATCGATGGCGGAGGCGCGGGCGTAGAGTTCCTCGACATGGGGGTGGTCGTCGGAGGTTTCGAGCACGGCGGCGATGGTGCGGCGCTGGCCTGTCATCCGAAGGCCACGGGATTCGCAGCGGGCGATGATTGTTTCTGTCATGCGTTTCCAGCCTCCTCTGCGCGAAATTTGCCGCTGCTATAGCCACGCTGGCGTATGAATTCCACCCTATGCAAGCCAAAGCTGTTGACTTCTTTGCGGGCTGCCCCCATGTGGCGGCTGTGCCGTTCTTGCCGCGTGAGCAGGAGGCGGGCGCGGCGTAGGCCAGTTGCCCCCGGAACGGTACAGGATTTTCCCGACATCACGCGTGGGAGACAGGGGCGGGCACCATCCGGGCATTCGGCACGGGCGGGGAGGCCGCTTCTCACCCATGCCGGGCGCGCGGTGAGTTCCGCGGCCCTTAAGGATTGATATGACGACTTTTGCTGAACTGGGCCTCGATCAGGCTCTTCTGACCCGCGCGACGCGTGCGGGGATCACTGAACCCACGCCGATCCAGGCGGGGGCTATTCCTCCAGCGCTTGATGGGCGCGACGTGATGGGGCTGGCGAAAACCGGCACTGGCAAAACGCTGGCCTTCGGCCTGCCGCTGGTGCAGCGCCTTACCGCCGATCCGACGCGACCCACGCCGAAATCCTGCCGTTCGCTGATCCTTGCGCCGACGCGCGAGCTGGTGCGCCAGATCGAAGCCTCGATCAAGACCTTCACCGATGGCACCAAGATCCGCGTCACGTCCATCGTGGGCGGTGTGGGCATGTCGCCGCAAGAGCGGGCAATGTCTCAGGGTGTCGATATTCTCGTCGCCACGCCGGGGCGGTTGATGGATCTGATCGGGCGGCGCTCGGTCAACCTCAATGGCTGCGGGTTCCTCGTGCTTGATGAAGCCGACCAGATGCTCGACATGGGCTTCATCCATGCACTCCGCAAGATTGCAGCCCTTCTGCCGCGTGCGCGTCAGACCATGCTGTTTTCGGCCACGATGCCGAAGCAGATGGAAGAGATCGCGGGCGCGTTCCTCTTTAATCCGGTGAAGGTTCAGGTGAACCCGCCCGGACAGGCCGCGGAAAAGATTGCGCAGGAAGTGCATTTCGTCGCCAAGGCCGTGAAGATCGACCTTCTGATCGAACATCTCGATGCGCATCGCGACGAGTTGGCGCTTGTTTTCGGGCGCACCAAGCACGGGATGGAGAAGCTTTCGAAGATCCTCGAAAGCAAGGGCTTTGCCTGTGCGGCGATCCACGGCAACAAGAGCCAAGGCCAGCGCGAGCGGGCGTTGCAGGATTTCCGCGACGGGAAGTTGCGGGTGCTGGTGGCTACCGATGTGGCCGCGCGCGGCCTCGATATTCCGGAAGTGAAGCACGTCTATAACTTCGAGCTGCCGAATGTGCCGGAATCCTATGTGCACCGGATTGGCCGCACTGCACGGGCTGGGCGTGAAGGCAAGGCGATTGCCTATTGCTCGCCCGAGGAAATGGGCGAATTGCGCGACATCGAGAAGGTGTTGAAGGCGAAAATTCCGGTTGCCTCGGGGCGTCCGTGGTCGGATATCGCGCCGCCTTCGGGGCCCTCGGGTGGCCGCCCGCAACAGCGCCGTGGCG
>RFUP01000290.1 GCA_009922885.1 Paracoccaceae bacterium | reverse complement strand
GACCCGTTCCAGCGCGCTTCGGTCCTTGATCTGGCTGTGCCGCAAAGCGATGGCCCGCCCCATCAGCCACCGCCGCAACAGCCGCGCGGTGTCGGCGCTGAAATGCGCGCGCAGCTTCCCGTGCGCGCCGAAACCGCCAAACTACCGCAAACCACCAACCCGAACGCCGCCCCTGCTCCGAGCGACGTGAACCCCGCCGAGCGGCGCGCCAACGAAATCATCGCCATCCAGCGCGATATCGCCCGCCGTCGCCGCCGCCGTTTGGCGATGCTCGGCACCCGCCTTGCGTTTTTCGTGTTCCTGCCCACCCTGATCGTCGGCTACTATTTCTTCGCTGTTGCCACGCCGATGTATGCCACGAAATCCGAGTTCCTGATCCTGCAAGCCGACAGCACTGGCGGCGCGGGCCTTGGCGGCCTCCTCTCGGGCACCCAATTCGCCACCAATCAGGACAGTATCGCGGTCCAGTCCTTCCTGCAGTCGCGCGACGCGATGAAGAAGCTCGACGAAGACATGGGCTTCAAAGCGCATTTCGCCTCCGAATTGATCGACCCGATCCAGCGCCTGCCTGCGAACCCCACGGATGAGAAGGCCTACAAAGCCTTCAAGAAAAACGTCAAGATCGCCTACGACCCCACCGAGGGCGTCATCAAGATGGAGGTGATCGCCGCCGATCCCGCCATCGCCTATGCCTTCAACGAACACCTGATCGGTTATGCCGAGGAACGAGTCGACGACCTCTCGAAGCGTAAACGCGAAGACCAGATGCGCGAAGCCCGCGACAGTCTCGAAAAAGCCAAAGCCGAACGCCGCTCCGCGCAGGAACAACTCGTTTCCCTGCAAGAAGGCACGCTTCTCGATCCGCAAGGCGAGATCGCCAATATCCGTGCGCTGATTTCTTCAGTCGAATTGCAGCTTCAGGAAAAAGAACTGGCGCTGAACAGCCAATTGAACAACGCCCGCCCCAACCGTGCCCGTGTCGACGCGCTGCAAACAGAAGTCCGGCTTCTGAGCGAGGAACTTGCCCGCCAGAACAAGCGCCTGAACGAGGCCACCGCAGGCGATGCCTCGCTTGCTGCGAAATCCGCCCAGATCCAGATGGCACAGGCCGACCTCGCCACCGCCGACCTCTTCCTGCAATCGGCCCTGCAAAACGAGAAGCAGACCGAGCTTGAGGCCAACCGTCAGGTGCGATACCTCACCACCAGCGTGCGTCCCGTGGTTCCAGACGATCCGAGCTATCCGCGCGCGTTCGAGGACACGATCCTCGCCTTCCTGATCTTCTCTGGGGTATACCTGATGATGTCCATCACCGCTTCCATCCTCCGCGAACAGGCGTCGTCCTGATGACTGATGTGCAAATCGGCAAGCTGACCGTCTCGAACGCAGCGCCCCTCACCATCATCGCCGGCCCCTGCCAGCTGGAAAGCCTCGATCACGCCCAGATGATTGCGGGCACCATGAAGGAAGCCTGCGCCGCCGCTGGCGCACAATTCATCTTCAAGGCCTCCTACGACAAAGCCAACCGCACGTCGCTTTCGGGCAAGCGCGGCCTTGGCATGGAGGCTGGCCTGAAAGTGCTCGAAGCCGTCAAGAAGGGCCTCGACGTTCCGGTGCTGACAGACATCCACGAACGCGAACAATGCGCCCCCGTGGCCGAAGTCTGCGACGTCTTGCAAATCCCCGCCTTCCTCTGCCGCCAGACCGATCTTCTCATCGCCGCAGGCGAAACGGGCGCCGTGATCAACGTGAAGAAAGGCCAGTTCCTCGCCCCGTGGGATATGACCAATGTCGTCTCGAAACTCGAAAGCACCGGCAACAAGCGCATCCTTCTCACCGAGCGCGGCACCTCCTTCGGCTACAACACCCTCGTCGCCGATATGCGCGCCCTGCCACAGATGGCCAAAACCGGCTACCCGGTGGTGATGGATGCCACCCACTCCGTCCAGCAACCGGGCGGCATGGGCGGTTCTTCGGGCGGCCAGCGCGAGTTCGCGCCCGTGATGGCCCGCGCCGCCGTGGCGCTTGGCGTGGCGGCTGTCTTCATCGAAACCCACGAAGCGCCTGATACCGCGCCGTCGGACGGCCCGAACATGATCCCGCTTTCCGAAATGCCTGCACTTCTCAACGTGCTGATGCAAATCGACCGGATCGCCAAGGCCAATCCGGTTGTCTTGTAACCCACGGATGGGGTATGCGTCTGGGGATTTTCTTGGAGTTATTTTATGCCCAATAAACCCCTCACCGAGGTCACTCCAAACACGTGGGAATTCCTGCGCGACCCGATGATCGCCGCCACGGGCTTTCGCGAATATGACGCACGCTGGAAATATCCCGAAGGCATCAACCTGCCGGGCATGACGCTTCTGGGCCAAGCCTTGGGCACCCAGATCCGCCGCCGTGGCATCCGCCCCGAAATCGTCGTCGCCAATGACTACCGCGACTATTCGCTCTCGATCAAACACGCCCTCGTCATCGGCCTGATGCAGGCTGGCATCCGCGTGCGCGACATCGGCCCCGCGCTCTCGCCCATGGCCTATTTCGCCCAGTTCCATCTCGATTGCCCGGCCGTTGCCATGGTCACCGCCTCGCATAACCCGAATGGCTGGACGGGCGTGAAAATGGGCTTCGAACGCCCGCTCACCCACGGCCCCGATGAAATGGCCGAACTGCGCGACATCGTGCTCTCCGGCGCGGTCGAGACCCACGCAGGCGGCAGCTATGAAACGGTCCCCGGCGTGCGCGAGGCCTATCTCGACGATCTGGGAGGCGGTTTCCGCATGTCCCGCAAACTCCGCGTCGTCTGCGCCACTGGCAATGGCACCGCAGGTGCCTTCGCCCCCGATCTCCTCCGCCGCATCGGCGTCGAGGTGATCGAAAGCCACTGCGCCCTCGATTACACCTTCCCCCATTACAATCCCAATCCCGAAGCCATGGAAATGCTGCATGACATGGCGGATACGGTGAAAGAAACCGGAGCCGACATGGCGCTCGGCTTCGATGGCGATGGCGACCGTTGCGGCGTGGTCGATGATGAGGCCGAAGAGATTTTCGCCGATAAGGTCGGTGTCATCCTCGCCCGCGACTGGGCCAAAACCCACCCCGGTGCCACGATCGTCGCCGATGTGAAATCCACAGGCCTCTTCGCCGCCGATCCGGTCCTGCGCGAACACGGCATCAAGGCCGATTACTGGAAAACCGGCCACAGCCACATGAAGCGCCGCGTCAAGGAACTGGGCGCACTCGCAGGCTTCGAGAAATCCGGCCATTACTTCCTCGCGGGCGATATCGGCCGCGGCTACGATTGCGGCATGCGCGTCGCCGTCGAGGTCTGCAAGATGATGGACCGCAACCCCACCCTCTCGATGTCCGATCTTCGCCGCGCCCTGCCGCGCACATGGTCCACCCCCACGATGTCGCCCTATGCCGCCGACACCGAGAAATACGACA
>RFUP01000289.1 GCA_009922885.1 Paracoccaceae bacterium | reverse complement strand
TGAACGTGGAAACGACCGCGCAGGCTGTTTTGAAAGCGGCGCTGCAGAACCAGATGTTCGTCATCGACCTTTGACAAGGTCAATTTAAACAAGCCCTTAGCTCAGCATGCAGCCAAAAGACGATGTCTATAGGGCGCACTCAACCCGCCTTGATTATTGTTTTCCATACTTTTCAATAATTGCGTCATGCGGCAGTTTAGAAGTGTTCCGTGAGTGACAGCCTTGGGCTGGGAGCAACGGGGCATCATCTCTGCGATATCAGGGCTCTGATGCTCTTTCGGTCTTCCGAGACCCCGGCACCTTTTGTATTGATCCATTGGGTGCCGGGGGGTTTAACTAGTTACTCAGGACCAGTTTCTGTTTTTTTCAAAATATTGGGCGCATCAAACACGCCCAATCAGCGGAAACAACGTGTCGAGCAAGCATGCCTGAAATCCAATATCTCCAAGATGTGTTGAACACGAAAAGCATGGAAGAGCTTTGGCGTTTGCATTGCGAGAAGATGGAGACCTTTGGATTCAATCGGCTTTTCTATGGGTTCACGCGCTATCGGACCCCGAATTCCTTGGGCGATCCGGCTGATTTCCTGGTTCTCACCAATTACCCGGCTGAATATGCCGAGACCTACATGGGAACGGGGCTCTACGCGAAAGCCCCTATGACGCGTTGGGCATTGGAGAATGAGGGAGCTGCATCTTGGCGGCATTTCCACGAAATGCTTGCGAGCGGTGATGTGGCTCCGGAGGTGATGGAAGTGATCCGCTTCAACCTCTCCTGGAATGTGGTGGCGGGGTATACGGTCAGCTTCAAATCGCTTTCTTACCGCACGAAAAGCGCGATTGCGCTATGTGCGCGCGAAGGCCTTACACAGAGCGAAGTGGAAGCAATCTGGGCGGAGCATGGGCAATCATTGGTGGTCATGAACAATGTGATGCACCTGAAGTTGCAATCCCTTCCCCAGTATAATCCCGGCCGCCATCTGACGGGGCGGCAACGGGAAGTGCTTGAGTGGGTCGGTGACGGGAAGACCACTCAGGATATTGCAACGATCATGGAGCTTACGCCGCCGACCGTGGAAAAACACCTTCGAGCGGCGCGGGATAACCTGAATGTTGAAACAACAGCGCAGGCCGTTCTGAAGCTTGCGCTCCTGAATCAGATGTTCGTCGTCGACCTCTGATTCCTGTCAAGACAATATCGCTATGGCTGATTGCGACTGCGCACGCTTTCGCAAAAGTTGGTTATTTCGCCTTTCGGATGTATAGCTATCCAAAAGTATTGGTTTTATGGTAAGGATTCCCATACTTCCTTACCTTGGGTAATTCATACATTCTTAAGGAGTTCCGTGAGTGGTAGCCTTTGGCTTGGAACATTCTAAGGGGTAACTGCTTTATTGAGTGGCGCTACCTCTTTTCCGGTTCGCCGGAGTCGGTGTCTTGCGTATTGGTCCGCGGGGCATCGACAGCGGCTGCGGCTTCGTCTCATCCCCGAAAGGGAGCCGTGGTTTTTCTGGAAGGGTGCCGTGTTCGGGGCACCCTTCCGGACATTCCAATTACGAGTGGTTTTACCAGGTCCGGGTAATGAGTTGGGCGCTTGCTGGATTTCGTCAGCGGCGCCCTTTTTATGTCTGTGCTCCCGAGGCCCCTGCCCTGCGATCCGCATGAAAAAAGGCGCCCTCTTGCGAGAGCGCCTGATCTTTTGCCAAAGGCAAGGGCTGGATTAGTTGCCAGCAACCTTGGCGACTTCTGCAGCGAAGTCTTCCTTTTCCACCACGATGCCTTCGCCGACTTCAAGACGGGCGAACTTGGTGATGGTGACACCGGCTTCTTTCGCTGCGGCACCAACGGTGAGGTCGGGGTTCACAACGAAGGCTTGGCCGAGAAGGGTGTTTTCCGCCATGAACTTGCCCATGCGGCCTTCGATCATCTTGGCGATCACGGCTTCGGGCTTGCCCGATTCACGGGCTTGTTCGGTCAGAACGTTGCGCTCGCGCTCGACGAATGCCGGATCGAGATCGGCTTCCGAAAGAGCGGCGGGGTTTGCTGCCGCGATGTGCATCGCAACCTGACGCGCGAAGGCTTCGTCGCCGCCCGAGAAGGCCACGAGAACGCCGATCTTGCCCATGCCCGGTGCAGCAGCGTTGTGGACGTAGGAGACAACAGCGTCGCCCTCGACCACAGCCATGCGGCGCAGGTTCATGTTCTCGCCGATGGTGGCGATCTTGTCGGTCAGGAATTCGGAGACGGTCTTGCCAGCCATCGGAGCAGCTTTGAGCGCTTCGACATCCGAGACGCCCTGAGCAGCGGCGGCGAAATCGCGCACCATGTTCTGGAAGTCAGCGTTCTTGGCAACGAAGTCGGTTTCCGAGTTCACTTCAACCGCGACACCCTTGCCACCGTCGACAGAAACGCCAACGAGGCCTTCTGCGGCGGTACGGCCGGACTTCTTCGCAGCTTTGGCGAGACCCTTGGTGCGGAGCCAGTCGATGGCCGCTTCCATATCGCCGTTGGTTTCTTGCAGCGCCTTCTTGGCGTCCATCATGCCTGCGCCGGAAGTTTCGCGCAGTTCTTTGACCATTGCAGCCGTGATCGTCATGGGTCGGCTCTCCTTTTCAATAGGTGGTCTGAAACGGGACCGAGGCGCGGATTGCCACGCCTCGGCAACGAAATTGTGACGCGGATTAAGCGTCGAGGCCTTCTTCGGCGGGTGCTTCTTCGAGCGCACCGAGGTCAACGCCAGCAGCGCCCATCTGGGCGGTCATGCCGTCGAGAGCCGCACGGCACACGAGGTCGCAGTAGAGCGCGATCGCACGGGCTGCGTCGTCGTTGCCGGGGATGATGTAGTCAACGCCGGCGGGCGAGCAGTTGGTGTCGACGACGGCCACAACCGGGATGCCGAGCTTGTTGGCTTCCTGGATGGCGAGCGACTCTTTCTTCACGTCGATGACGAAGAGCATGTCGGGGCGGCCGCCCATTTCGCGGATACCGCCGAGCGATGCCTGCAGCTTCGCCTGGTCACGTTCCATGTTCAGGCGCTCTTTCTTGGTGAGGCCTTCGGCGCCCGAGGTCATCACTTCGTCGATGTTCTTGAGGCGTGCGATCGACTGGGAAACGGTTTGCCAGTTGGTCAGCGTGCCACCGAGCCAGCGGTGGTTCATGTAGTACTGGGCGCACTTTTCAGCGGCGTCTGCCACGGCACCGGCTGCCTGACGCTTGGTGCCCACGAAGAGAACGCGGCCGCCTTTGGCGACGGTTTCACGAACGGCTTTGAGAGCCTGTTCGAGCATCGGGACGGTCTGGGTCAGGTCAACGATATGGATCCCGTTGCGCGAACCGTAGATGAACGGTGCCATGCGGGGGTTCCAACGCTGGGTTTGGTGGCCGAAGTGAACGCCAGCTTCGAGGAGCTGACGGATATTGAAGTCAGGCAGAGCCATCTCTGTATACCTTTCC
>RFUP01000288.1 GCA_009922885.1 Paracoccaceae bacterium | reverse complement strand
GCTAGGGAAATCTGTATCTATGATGGGGAGGGACGATGATGAGGCCAAAGGCCATCAGGATAATGAGCGCGAAACCGCGGCGCGGCAGCGAGCGGTAGGGCCACAGCTCAAGGCGCTGCGGGGCCTCTTTGGAAGGGGTCCAGTGGTAGGGCATCGGGTGTATCCTGTCGCAGAACACATAGGGTAGGACGCTGCGGGAAAATTCCATGGGGCAGGGTGCCGCGCATTGAAAAAAGAAGAGGGCCCCCGTTTGGGAGCCCTCTATTTTTCTGAACGCGGGGATTAGTGCGCGTGCGACTTGTCCCAGTCTTCCTGCTTCGGCAGCTGCTCGAAGGTGTGTTCGGGCGGCGGCGAGGGCAGGGTCCATTCGAGGGTGTCTGCGTACTCGTTCCAGTAGTTGTTCGCGGTGACGCGAGCGCCACGGGTCAGCGAGTAGATCACGATCCCGAAGAAGAACACGAAGGACGCGAAGGAGATGAACGCACCGATGGACGACCAGTAGTTCCAGTAAGCGAAGGCTTCCGGATAGTCGATGTAACGGCGGGGCATACCCTGACGGCCGAGGAAGTGCTGCGGGAAGAAGGTCAGGTTCGCACCGATGAACATCATCCAGAAATGCAGCTTGCCGGCCCACTCGGGGTACTGACGGCCCGACATCTTGCCGAAGTAGAAGTAGATACCGGCGAAGATGCAGAACACGGCGCCGAGCGACATCACGTAGTGGAAGTGAGCAACCACGTAGTAGGTGTCATGGTAGGCGCGGTCGACGGCTGCTTGGCTCAACACGATGCCGGTCACGCCGCCAACGGTGAAGAGGAAGAGGAAGCCGAAGGCCCAGAGCATCGGGGTTTTGAACTCGATGGAGCCGCCCCACATGGTGGCGATCCACGAGAAGATCTTCACGCCGGTCGGAACCGCGATCACCATGGTGGCGAGCATGAAGTAGGACTGTTGGGTCAGCGACATACCGACGGTGTACATGTGGTGTGCCCACACGACGAAGCCGAGTGCACCGATCGCGATGATCGCCCAAACCATCGGCAGGTAGCCGAAGACGGGCTTGCGCGAGAAGGTGGCGATCACGTGGCTGATGATGCCGAAGCCGGGCAGAATGATGATGTACACTTCCGGGTGGCCGAAGAACCACAGGATGTGCTGGTAGAGGATCGGGTCACCGCCGCCGGCCGGATCGAAGAAGGTCGTGCCGAAGTTACGGTCGGTCAGGAGCATCGTGATGGCGCCTGCGAGAACCGGAAGCGACAGAAGGATGAGCCAGGAGGTGACGAAGATCGACCACGAGAACAGCGGAACCTTGAAGAGGGTCATGCCCGGAGCGCGCATGTTCAGGAAGGTGGTGATCATGTTGATCGCGCCGAGGATCGACGACGCACCGGAGACGTGGACCGCGAAGATCGCGAGGTCCATCGACATACCGCCTTCGTTGACCGAAAGCGGCGGGTAGAGAACCCAGCCAACGCCAGAGCCGAGCTGGCCGTTGCCGCCGGGCGACAGGAGCGAGGCGACGCCGAGCGAGGTGCCGGTGACGTAGAGCCAGAACGAGAGGTTGTTCATGCGCGGGAACGCCATGTCCGGCGCGCCGATTTGGAGCGGCATGAAGTAGTTGCCGAAACCGCCGAAGAGGGCGGGAATAACAACGAAGAACATCATCAGGACGCCGTGATAGGTGATCATCACGTTCCAGAGGTGGCCGTTCGGGGTGCATTCTGCGGTCGAGGCGGCGATGAAGCGCGCACCTTCAGCGCACATGTACTGCACGCCCGGCTCCATGAGTTCCATCCGCATGTAAACGGTGAACATGACCGAGATCAGGCCGACGATTGCCGACGTGATCAGGTAAAGGATGCCGATGTCCTTGTGGTTTGTGGACATGAACCAGCGAGTGAAGAAGCCCCGCTCGTCGTGATGGTCGTGGCCGTGGATGGCTGCGTCCGCCATTCTTTTGCCTCCAGTTGAAGTTATGCTTTCAGGCGAGAAAGACAGACTCCCCCCTCACCCGCGTTCCATAGGGGTTTTAGAATGCATGAGCGGGGGCGGCAATGTCTGAATTTGACCCAGATCAAATCAATATGTCGCACCCTGCTGGTTTTCTGAGCGTTGGATGCTTAACGGGTGGTTGAAATCACGCCGAGAGAGCGGCGGAGCGTGTGTTCTTCGCCTCTTAGTTGAAATTCGAGTGCGGCGTGTTCGGCGCGCCAGAGCGGCATGGCTTCAGAAAGCACGGCGTGGCCGAAGCTTGTGAGCGAAATCAGGCGGTTGCGTTTGTCCCGTGTGTCGGGGGCAATGGTGACCAGACCGTCGCGTTCGAGCACTTTTAGGGCGGCAGTGAGGGTGGTGCGGTCCATGGCGAGGAAGGGCGCGAGTTCTGTGATGCGCGCGGGCGACGGGCGATTGAGCGCATGGAGGAGAGAGAACTGGCCATTCGTGAGGCCGACGGGTTTCAAGGCATGATCGAAGCGGCGTGCAAGGGCGCGCGCGGCCCGCTGGGTGGCGAGACACAGGCAATGATCGCGGACTTCGATGGTGGTTTCAAAGGGGAGTTTATCGTCCATGGCTCCAAATACGTTGACATCAACATAAATGCAAGAAAACTTGGATGCGTGGTTTGAGAGGGGAATCGGCATGGCAGTTTATGTGAATGTGGCCGTTGAAGACGTCGCGCGGTCGCGGGCTTTCTTCACGGCACTTGGGTTTTCGTTCGACGAGAGGTTCTCCAATGACATGGCTCTCGGGATGATTATCGACGGTGGCGGTTATGCGATGCTCCTGCGCAAGGATTTCTTCCAAAGCTTTACGACCCGTGAACTGGCCGATCCGCGCAAGGCCTGCGAGGTGATGATTGCAGTGCAGTTGGAGAGCCGCGAAGCGGTGGCCGAGATGCACCGCGTAGCGATGGCGAATGGGGGCGGCGAACTGGGGGAAGCAAGTGATCTGGGCTTCATGTTCTCGCATGATTTTGCCGATCCCGATGGGCATATCTGGTCGCCGTTCTGGATGGATCCGGCACAGATGACGGAACAGGCGTAATTGGTAGAGGAGGTAAGAAAATGGCTTATGTTGATGGATTTTTGGCCCCGGTGCCGCGCGCCAAGAAGGCCGAGTATATCGCGCATGCGGAGAAATCATGGCCACTATTCAAGAAGTACGGCGCGCTTTCGATGCGGGAATGCTGGGGCGATGAAGTGCCCGACGGGCAGACCACTTCTTTTCCGATGGCTGTGAAGCTTGAGGAAGGGGAGGTTGTGGTGTTTTCCTGGATCGAATGGCCCGACAAGGAAACACGGGATCGCTGCTGGGGATCAATGGAAACCGATCCGGCTTGGGCCGAGATGGGGGCTATGGGCGACATGCCTTTCGATGGCAAGCGCATGGTCTACGGCGGGTTTGCACCGATCCTCAGCAAATAAAAAAACGCACGGCGCGAGGCCGTGCGTTCTTTCGTTGTAGGCGTGCGCCTTACTGCGCGGGTTTGACCGACGCGAGGTA
>RFUP01000287.1 GCA_009922885.1 Paracoccaceae bacterium | reverse complement strand
TTGAGCCCGAGAAATACGTCGAGGACTTCCAGAAAACCCACCCAGATGTGCCAGCCGCTGTCGCCAATGCCGGCACCGAGCCCCTGCCCTTCGGTGTGAATTACGACATCGTGTTCCACCGTGACATGATCTACTACCTCACTGACGCGCAGATCGGCTTCCACTTCCGCAGCGTGCACGAGAACCTCAATGCGGGGGGGTATCTGGTGTTCCAGTTCATCGAGAAAGACCTCACGCTGGCCACCCCTGCCAGCGCCTCGGGGTCCTACCGCACCGATTTCGACACCCTCAAAGCCGCCGAAACCGACCGGATGTTCCGCGGTGAGATCAACCCGTTGCGGAAACTCGATGTGGACTGGTTGATCGGTGAGGCCAGCAAGGCAGGCTTCACTCTGAAGGCCACCAAGACAGTGATCGAATCCTACACGCCGGACGAAACCGTCTTCCGCGTGGATCGCTACCTTTTGCTGGCAAAGTAAGGATCGTGTGCAAGGTGGAGGGGGCTCCGCCCCCCGCCCTGCGGGCTCCCCCCGGGATATTTGTTAAAGAGAAAAATGGGCGAAGCGTCATGACGCAAGCCATACGCTTGCCATACGCAATCCAGACGCTTCAGAAACGGGTTTGGGGCGGGGTTAACGGCTTTCAATCCAGCTCGCGAGATGGCCGATATCGGGCAGAACCGCATCAGCCAGAGGGGCCAGTTCCTCGGCAGGCGCCATGCCCGTGAGCACGCCCACGGTTTGCATCCCTGCCCGTTTTCCGGCCATCAGATCATGGCGGCTATCACCCACCATCACCACGCGCGCAGGCGAAAGCCCATGTAAATTCGCAAAGGCCAGAAGCGGCTCCGGATCGGGTTTCGGCCCCCAACCGCTATCGAAGCCTGCTATGAAATCAAAGAGATGATCGACACCCGCCGCGCCAAGATGCGCCTTGGCCCCATATTCGGTATCATTGGTCATGACGCCCAGACGAAGGCCGCGCTGCCGCATTTCCGCAAGGAAAGGTGCGAGAGGAACGGCCGGGGCCAAGGGGGCTTTCGCGGCTGTCTGCGTCAGGAAAAGCTCGATTTCCTCGACCGCGCGCTCGGTGAGCACCTCGCCCACCAGTTCCGCCACTTCGCGGTTCGATCCCGCAATCACCGGAGAGGCGGCATCGAAGGCACTCGTTTTGAGGTCATAGCGCAGACGCGCTGCGATCGCTTCGGCTACATCTTTGTTTCCGTTCGACAATTCCCGGATCGTTCCCGCAGCCCATGTGTTCCATGTGGTCCGGAAATCGAACAACGTGCCGTCTTTGTCGAAGAGAATCCCGTCTACCCGCATGCGTGCCTCCTGCCCTTCGGTCACCCTGCCTTGCCTCTTGTTTTCCCGCAAGCGCAGCTTGACTTTTTCGCCTGATTCCTGTGCCGTCCGGCGCATGACTCAAGATGCTCCATACCGCCTTCATGCCTCCCTCGGATACCACCTTTCCGTGGCCTCCCGCCTGCAGGAGCGGCGCCTGGACGAGCAATTGAAGACCTTGGGGTTGACCCGGACGACTTGGTGTATCCTGTTGGCCGTCGGGAATGAGACCCTGACCCAACCCTCTGATATTGCGGATTTTGTCGGGATTGACCGCACAGCGACCAGCCGGGCCCTCCGTGGCATGGAGGCCGACGATCTGATCACTCGGGCCTCGGGTGACGGGGATCGGCGCACCCGCTGTGTGACGCTCACCCCGAAAGGGGAAGAGACGATCCGCCTTGCCACGCCGATGGCGCGCGCCAATGCGCAAGCGATCGCGAAAGAACTGGCTCCTGAGGAACGCGCGGAGCTTCTGCGCCTCCTTGGCAAGCTGCGCAAAGCCGAGGACGTGACGCTGAACACCTTGTAAACAAGGAAAATTCACGTCCAGTGCACAGCTTCCCCTCCCGGCAGGCCTGCTCTGGCGCGCATCGGGATATCGAAGGTGAGGTTTTCAGCCCGGCAAAAGGCTATCACCCAAGCGTCTTCATTCATTAAGAAATCCAGAACCGCGCCCAAGAAGGCCGGATCATTCGCCCGCGCACGCATTTCGGCCAATGACGCCCCGCTGGCGTTCAAAAACACCGGGAAAACATCATCTTGCGCCGCAAGCCATGCCAAGGCCTGCAAGCCGACTGTTTCCGAACGCTCGCGGTTCAAGGGCATTTTCTCGTTCATGGCGGGCGGAATCTCCGAATTGGAAACGATTTCTTAACTATTGCTGACACAGACTGGCCTGAACCGCGACAGATGTTTCAACAGGGCCCTTTCCGTATGTCTGGCAAAATCCTCATCGTGGATGACATTGCGACAAACAGGATCGTGCTGCGCGTGAAACTGTCGAGTGCGTTCTACACCGTTATCCAAGCCAGTTCGGAGGGGGAAGCCCTGAAACTGGCGCAGGCCGATCCGCCTGATCTGGCCATTGTCTCGGCCACACTTCCCGAAGGCGGCGCTATGCGCCTCGCGATGCAGCTTCGGGCGCTTTACGGCTTGGCGGATCTGCCGGTTCTGGTGTCAGCCCCGCAGCTGGACGAAGCCCAGCGCAGCGCACTCATGGCCTCAGGCGTCGATGACATCATCGAGAAGCCCTACGATGATCTTTTCCTTCAAGCGCGTCTGCGCAATCTGGTGCGGGCCCGCGTGGACGTTCCGCGATCTTTCCACCTCGCGGAAACACCTGCCGCGTTCGAGCATCGCGCGCGGATCCTCCTCGCCGCAGAGACTCCGGCATCGATCCTGCCATTCCGCAGCGCTCTGGAAGCGAAGTTGCCGCATCGGATCGTGCCAACCACCTTCGCCGACCTGCCCAAAACCATTGCCACAGGCGATCCGGCAGATGCGGTTATACTTCTCGTTACACCAGCGAACCCTGGGCTGGCGCTGCGCCTACTCTCGGAGGTGCGCACCCATGCCCGCACGCGCCATGCCGCCACCTTGGTTCTCTTCCAAGCCCCGTTCGATCCCGCCGCCCGCAACCACGCGCTCGATCTCGGCGCATGGGCCGCGGTCCCTTTTGGCGACAATACCAGCGAACTGGCACTGCGCCTGACCGCGCTCCTCACTAAGAAGCGCCTTGCAGACCTGATGCGCGCCTCTGTGCAAAGCGGGTTGCAAGCCGCCCTTGTCGACCCTCTCACTGGCGCACATAACCGCCGTTACGCGCTGCCACGGCTGGAAACCATGCTGCAAGACGCGCGTCGCACCGGGGCCCCAATGGCCGTGATGGTCGCGGATCTCGACCATTTCAAGCAGATCAATGACAGTTTCGGCCACACTGCGGGCGATCATGTCCTGATCGAGCTCTGTAAACGCTTTTCGGCAGCCCTTGGGCCCCGCGATCTTTTCGCGCGCATTGGTGGCGAGGAATTCCTGTTGGCATTGCCCGATTGCCAGCGCACCACCGCCAGTTTGCGCGCCCGCGCCTTTTGCGAACGGGTTCGCACCGAGCCCTTTGCCCTACCCGGCACCGAAGCCCCCGCGCATGTGACGATTTCAATCGGA
>RFUP01000286.1 GCA_009922885.1 Paracoccaceae bacterium | reverse complement strand
TCCGGCGGCCTTTTGTTTTGATCTCCGAGGCTTACTCGGTGACAGTGACCGATTTCATACGGTCGGGCTGGCCGAAAACCTCGCCATTCCGGCCTTCGCCGCGCTTGATCGCGTCGACGATTTCCATGCCGGATGTGACCTGACCGACCACAGTGTATTGGCCGTTCAGGAAATAGCCTTCCTGGAACATGATGAAGAACTGGCTATTGGCGCTGTTCGGATCCTGCGAGCGGGCCATGCCGACGATGCCGCGGTCAAAGGGCTTGTCGGAGAATTCGGCGGGCAGGTCGGAACGGCTGGAGCCGCCCATGCCTGCGCGGCGCATGTCGCCGCCCAACTTGCCAAATTCCACATCGCCCGTTTGCGCCATGAAGCCGTCGATCACGCGGTGGAAGACCACGTCGTTGTAGGCGCCTTCGGCGGCGAGAGCGGTGATCTGCTCGACGTGTTTCGGAGCTAGGTCGTCGAAAAGCTGGATCTCGATGGTGCCATTGGCCCCCTCGCCTTCCACATCGATCTTGAGACCCTTGGCCGAGACCGGCAGCGCCAAAGAGGCGAGGACGCCAGCGAGGACGAGCTTACGCATCGGCTGCGACTTTCACCGAGATCATGCGATCGGGATTTGCAGGCGGTTCACCGCGCGTAATCGCATCGACGTGTTCCATGCCGGAAACCACATGGCCGTAGACCGTGTATTGACGGTTCAGGAAGTGGTTGTCTTTGAAATTGATGAAGAATTGCGAGTTGGCCGAATTCGGGTTCGACGAGCGGGCCGCGCCGAGGGTGCCGCGATCATGCGGGATGCCCGAGAATTCTGCCGGAAGATCGGGGAGATCGGAGCCACCGGTGCCTGCGCGGCGCGGGTTCCACCCGTTTTCCATGTTGGCGTGTTCCACGTCGCCGGTTTGCGCCATGAAACCGTCGATCACGCGGTGGAAGGCCACGTTGTCATACTTGCCGGCACGGGCGAGTTCTTTCATACGCTCGCAGTGCTTCGGAGCGATCTCGGTGAGCAGTTCAATGACGACGGTGCCGCCCTTGAGTTCCATCAGGATCGTGTTCTCGGGGTCTTTGTAATCGGCCATTTTTCTCTCCTGTGCCTTGTTAGCGCCGATACTTAGGACTGTTTGCGCTACCTCACAAGGCAAGTGTTGACGCGGGTGCAAAACCCCGCCTAAGGGGGCGCAAAATAGCACGGAATGGAGAGATGTCATGCCCTGGAAAACGCTCGACGAGATGGACCTTAAAGGCAAGCGCGTACTGGTGCGCGTGGACATCAATGTGCCGGTGGAAAACGGGGTGGTGAGCGACGCGACGCGGATCGACCGGATCGCGCCCACGGTGCTCGATATTCTGGCCAAAGGCGGGAAGCCGGTCCTTGTGGCGCATTTCGGGCGGCCCAAGGGCAAGGTGGTTCTGGACATGACGCTGCGCGTTTGCCTGAAGCCTCTGGAGCGTGCTTTGGGACGGTCTGTGGTCTTCGTGGAAACGCTGGAAGCCATCGAGCATCCGACGGACGAGTTGAACGCGGCAGACGTTATCCTCTTGGAAAATATCCGTTTTCATGCAGGCGAGGAGAAGAACGATCCGGAGTTTGCGGCCCGTCTGGCAGCTTTGGGCGATATTTATTGCAACGATGCTTTCTCGGCGGCGCACCGGGCGCATGCCTCGACCGAAGGCATTGCACGGTTGCTGCCCTCTTGCGCGGGCCGCTTGATGGAAGCGGAGTTGAAGGCGCTGGAAGCGGCGCTAGGGGCACCGCAGCGGCCCGTGGTGGCTGTTGTGGGGGGGGCCAAGGTCTCGACCAAGCTGGAACTCCTTGGAAATCTTGTAGAAAAAGTGGATCACCTGATTATCGGCGGCGGTATGGCAAACACGTTCCTTGCCGCCAAGGGGATTAACGTGGGCAAGTCGCTCTGCGAGCATGATATGGCCCCGACCGCGCAGGACATTCTGGCGAAAGCGGCTAAAACGGGCTGCGCGATCCACCTGCCTGTGGATGTTGTGGTGGCCTCGGAGTTCAAGGCGGGTGCCGAGAACAAGGTGGTGGGCGCGGCGGAGTGCCCTGAGGACATGATGATCCTCGATGCAGGCCCCGAAAGCATCAAGACCATCTCGCAAGTCTTTGAAAATGCGAAAACCCTGATCTGGAACGGCCCGCTTGGTGCCTTCGAGATCGAGCCTTTCGACACGGCAACCAATGCCGCCGCAGCAGCGGCGGCGCGGCTTTCGGTGGCGGGCAAGCTCATCTCTGTGGCCGGTGGTGGCGATACGGTGGCGGCGCTGAACAAGGCGGGGGCTGCGGAGGCGTTCACCTATGTCTCGACCGCTGGCGGGGCCTTCCTGGAGTGGATGGAAGGCAAGCTGTTGCCGGGTGTGGCCGCACTCGATCTGGCGGCGTAACCAGCGTTAATTCTTCGGGAAAACCCGATTTCCGAAGCGTATCGATTGCGTATGGCAAGCGTATGGCAAGCGTCATGACGCTTGTCTGTTAACCTTTGCGCCTTTGAGCCGATTTTCGCCTCAAGCCACGTGGCCCAAGCGCGCAAGGATCGGGGCCGCGTTAATGCCCTCTATGGCCCCTGCTGTGCTGCCTCTCTGGCCCTCCAGACGGGTGGCGATGAAGGCCTCGGCCACGGCATCGGGGGCCCCTTCGAGAAGGAAGGCTCCGGCGAGGAGTTGTGCGAGGCTTTCGACGAACCAGCGCGCCTCGGATTCAGGCGGAAGCGCGGGCCAGCGGGTTTGGTGGGCGGCCAAGGCGCGATCATAGCCCGGATCGCGGCCCGTGACGCCGAGGAGACGCGCGCGGAGCACATCGCCCGCCAAGGGGGCGCGGGCGAGTGTGCGGAGGATGTCGAGGCAGATGACGTTGCCGGAGCCTTCCCAGATCGAGTTGAGGGGTGCTTCGCGGTAGAGCATCGGCATGGGTGTGTCTTCGATGTAGCCCATGCCGCCCAAGCACTCCATCGCTTCGTAGATCACGCCCGGCGCGCGTTTGTTCGAGAGGTACTTGGCGAGCGCCACGGCGATGCGGGCAAAGGCGCGACTTTCCTCGGAGGTGCCGTCGAAGGCTTCCGCGCAACCGAAGGCCAAGGCGGTGGCGGCTTCGAGATCGAGGGTGAGATCGGCCAGAACGGCACGCATCAAGGGTTGGTCGATCAGGCGGCGCTGGAAGGCGGAGCGGCCTTCGACCCACCAGAGCGCTTCCGCGAGGGCCGCACGCATCAGGCCTGCGGGCGCAAGGGCGGTATCGAGGCGGGTGTGGTGGACCATCTCGATGATGGTTTTGACGCCCTGCCCTTCTTCACCCAAGCGATGCGCCAAAGCCCCGTCATACTCGATTTCTGACGAGGCATTGGCGTGATTTCCGAGCTTCGACTTGAGGCGCATGACGTTGATGGCGTTGCGTTCGCCCTCAAGCCAGCGGGGCACGAGGAAACAGGTGAGGCCTGCCTTGGTTTGCGCGAGCGTGAGGAAGCCATCGGACATGGGCGCGGAGCAGAACCATT
>RFUP01000285.1 GCA_009922885.1 Paracoccaceae bacterium | reverse complement strand
CTGGCGGCCCCATTGCCGCCGCCCTCAATCCTACGCATGCGCCCGAGGGCAGGGCTCACGTCACAGATGCGCGGCGCATACATGAATTGCGGCCTTTTGGAAAGCAAAGATCCAGTGAGGCGTGAATCATTCCAAAAGCTTCGGGCTTTCCCCTTTCGAAGACGGGCTGAGCGTGGCAACAACGAAATGGTCCAGCACCGAACGATCCGACGGCAAGAACCAAGTCATGCGCGCATATGCCAACCATCAATTCCTAGTCGAACCTGCAGCGCCGCATTCGGGCCTGATCAGACTGGTTATCGGCATCGTGCTCATTGAAGCGATTTACGCCGCTGCACTGCAGATTATTGACGCACTCCTCTCCAACGCCCCCGACAGGATTGGCGACAGTTACTATTACGGAGACACCACTGTCGGCCTGCTTCTGCAGCTTTCTTCCTTCGGGCTCCTGATCGCCGCAACGATCATTTTCGCCCTCTGGGGGCATGGTCGCGGTGCCCTTTCTCTGATCGGGCCAATACAGATCTTCCAACGCGATCTGATCCGGTCCTTCCTCTTTGTGCTCGCTTTCATGCTCGCCATGGAAGCTCTGCCTCCTTGGTGGGACACATCCGAAATCGACCACCTGCGCCCGATCCCTCAATGGCTCCTCCTCCTGCTCCCAGCCCTTTTGGCGCTCATCATCCAAACCGGTGCCGAAGAGTTGCTCTACAGGGGCTATATCCAAAGTCAGCTTGCGGCCCGCTTCCCGCATCCGCTGGTCTGGCTCACCATTCCGTCGCTCCTCTTTGCCGCCGTGCACTGGGATAACGGAAGCACCTTCACAGAAAGCGCCCAATACTCGCTTTGGGCCTTCTTCTTCGGCCTGGCCGCGGCTGACCTCACTGCCCGAACAGGCAGCATCGGTGCTGCCCTCGGGCTCCACCTCGCAAATAATGCTTTTGCTTTCCTGTTCTTTGCCGAAGTCGAAGGCCCGGATTCTGGCCTCGCACTTGTTCTTTTCACCCCCGGTGCCTTGGCGGGCTCCGAAACCCTGCCGGGCAGCGCTTTTTTCTCAATGCCGTTCATAATCGAACTGTGCGGCGTCGGCCTGATGTGGCTGGCCGCACGGTTTGCGATCAGGCGCTGATTGCATTACGGCGCGTCCCGCCTTATTTCGGAGCCGCAGCAAGTCCGGAGGACAAAGCCCGATGAACTGGATCACCAACTACGTCCGCCCGACGATCAACTCGATTTTCTCGCGCCGCGAGGTGCCGGATAATCTCTGGTCGAAATGCGACGAATGCGGAACGATGCTGTTCCACCGCGAACTCAAGGACAATCTGAACGTCTGCACGTCTTGCGGCCATCACATGGCAATCACCCCGCGTGCTCGGTTCTCCGCGCTTTTCGATGGCGGTATCTTCACAGAAGTGAAAGTGCCCGAACCGGTGACAGACCCGCTGCATTTCCGCGATCAGAAAAAGTACCCGGAGCGGATGAAGTCGGCCCAGAAATCCACGGGCGAAAAAGAAGCCATGCTTGTTGCCACAGGTGAAATCGGGCGCACGCCGATCGTGGCCGCAGCTCAGGACTTTTCGTTCATGGGCGGCTCGATGGGCATGTATGTCGGCAATGCTATCATCGCCGCCGCCGAAGAAGCCGTGAAACTGAAGCGTCCCTTGGTGCTGTTTTCCGCCGCTGGCGGCGCGCGGATGCAGGAAGGCATCCTCTCCCTGATGCAAATGCCGCGCACGACTGTTGCAGTGCAAATGCTGAAAGAAGCAAGCCTTCCCTACATCGTCGTTCTAACCCACCCGACGACAGGCGGCGTAACGGCTTCCTACGCCATGCTAGGCGACGTGCAGATTGCCGAACCCAATGCCCTGATCTGCTTCGCAGGCCCGCGCGTGATCGAACAAACCATTCGCGAAAAACTGCCCGAAGGTTTCCAGCGGGCCGAGTACCTGCTCGACCACGGGATGCTGGATCGCGTAACCCCGCGCGGCAAAATCCGTGAAGAACTGATCACCATCATCCGCATGCTTTTGGGCATGACACCGCCCGTCAAAGGCGATCTCCCTGCCCCAGCTCCTGACGCGGCAGCCGTTGCACCTGCAAAGCCCTGACCAACGCCGCTTTCCACTAGGAAATGTCGTTCCGGTTGGATGCCTCGCTCTCTTGGCGGGGCATCTTCCGATTTAAGCCAAGCCCTCCAACGAGGAAAATGTCATGTCCCAAGGTTCCGACGCCATTCTCGCCCGCATGATGGCGCTGCACCCTAAGATCATCGATCTGACGCTCGACCGCGTTTGGCGCCTGCTAGACGCCTTGGACAACCCACAGGACAAACTCCCCCCCGTGATCCACATCGCGGGCACCAACGGCAAGGGATCAACCCAGGCCATGATCCGCGCTGGTCTGGAAGCTTCGGGGCATAAGGTACACGCATACACTTCGCCTCACCTTGCCAGATTCCACGAACGCATCCGCCTTGCCGGTGAGTTGATCTCCGAAGATGCGCTCACCGCCTATCTCGACGAATGCTACGAAGCCAACGGCGGTGCCCCGATTACCTATTTCGAAATCACCACCTGTGCCGCTTTGCTTGCCATGGCCCGCACCCCCGCCGATTATACTTTGCTCGAAGTCGGCCTTGGTGGTCGGCTCGACGCCACGAACGTCGTCGCCAAACCAGCCTTGACCATCATCACGCCCGTCTCGATGGATCACGAGCAATACCTTGGAGACACGATTGCCAAAATCGCAGGCGAAAAGGCGGGCATCATCAAGCGTGGTGTTCCTGTTGTGGTCGGCCCGCAAGATCCGGAAGGTCTCGACACCATCGAAGCCATCGCCGCACGGAACTCGGCTCCGGTTTTCGCCCATAACCAATACTGGCAATGCTGGCCCGAACACGGTCGCATGGCGTTTCAAGACGAGAACGGCCTACTCGACCTGCCTCAACCCAACCTGCCCGGCCGCCATCAGATCGACAACGCCGGAGCGGCGCTCATGGCGCTCCGTCTTCTCGGCTCCGGCAACCCGGAAGCGGCCGTCACCAAAGCCTTCTGGCCCGCCCGGATGCAGCGCTTGCGCACAGGCCCTCTGGTCGACCTCGCTCCCGGCATCGAGCTTTGGCTCGACGGCGGTCATAATCCAGCTGCCGGAGAGGCCATCGCCCACCACCTCGGCACGCTTCCCCCGCGGCAGACACATCTGATCTGCGGTATGCTGAACACGAAAGATGTTACCGGCTATATGCGCCCCCTAAAGGGAAAGGCTGAAAGCCTTTTTGCGGTTTCCATTCCCGGCGAAGCAAACACCCTTCCCGCAGAAACCACAGCCGAAGCCGCACGATTGGCAGGCCTTCCCGCGAAGCCTGCACCGTCGGTGAAGGATGCCTTGGCGGAAATCAAAGCACAGGATCCCGAAGCAAGGGTGCTGATTTGTGGCTCACTCTATCTTGCGGGCGGCATCCTGCGCGAACACGGGTAAGCGCGGGGGCTCTGCCCCCGCACCCCCGGGATATTT
>RFUP01000284.1 GCA_009922885.1 Paracoccaceae bacterium | reverse complement strand
ATCACGCCCCCTGCTCCAAGGATCGGCTCCATGATGAGCGCCGCGATCGAATTCGGCCCCTGGAACTGGATCTCGTCTTCCGCCTGCTGCGCAATCAACTGCGCCAACCGTGCCGGATCGGTCTCATTGAAGGGGTTGCGATAGGTGTAGGGCGCGGGGAGATGGAAGCAGCCCGGCAGCAGCGGCTCGTAATTGATGCGGAAACGGTTGTTCCCGTTCACCGAAGCGCCGCCGAAATGGGTGCCGTGATAGCCCTTCTTCAGCGAGATATACTTGGTCCGCTGCGGCTCACCGCGCAGGCGGTGATACTGCCGCGCAAGGCGCATCACGGTGTCCACCGAATCCGAACCGCCCGAGGTGAAGAACACCCGCGTGATGCCGTCTTCCGCGAAGAACTCGCGCACCATCAGCGAGGCCTCAATCGCCGCCGGGTTCGTCGAACCCGCGAAAGCCGAGTAATAGGGCAGATCGTAAAGCTGCTTCGCGATAGCGTCTTTCACCACGTTGTTCGAGTAGCCGAGGTTCACGCACCACAGCCCACCCACGGCATCCACTACCGAATGGCCGTCGATGTCGATGATCCGCACACCTTCCGCGCCCTTGATGATTTTCGGCGGGTTCGCCTGCAAATCGCCGGGGGCCCCCATCGGGTGCCAGAGGTGGCGTGCATTGTTTTCTTTCAGGAAGTTCTCGTCTTTCATCGCATCTCTCCGCGAAGGCATTTGATCAAAAGTAGCGCGTTCCGCGGCCGCGCGAAAGCCCGATTAAGTGGTGTTGACCCTTTCCGCCGAAGCGCGTCAATTCAGGGTGGGAAACGAGGGGAGAAGACCATGAGCAAACTTTTGGAACCGATCACGATTCGGGGCGTCTCATTACGCAATCGCACAGTGCTTTCGCCGATGTGCCAATATTCCGCCAAGCACGGCGTCGCGAACGATTGGCACTTCGCCAATGCCGCGCGCTTCGCCATGGGCGGCTTCGGTGCGGTGATCCTTGAAGCCACGGGTGTTACCCCCGAGGGCCGCATCACCTACGGCTGTCTTGGCCTCTGGAATGACGATCAGATCGCCCCCCTCGAACGCATCACCCGCTTCGTGAAACAGGAAGGCGCAGTGCCCGGCATCCAATTGGGCCACGCAGGCCGCAAAGCCTCCACCGCGCTCTGGTATCGCGGCGTGTTCGACGAAACCGCCGAGGAACGCGCCGCCAACGCCTTCGAGGAATGGCAGCCCGTCGCGCCTTCGGCCCTCATGCACGCCGCCGAACCCGGCCCCACGGGCTTCAAGATGCCCCGCGAGCTCACCGCCGAGGAGATCCGCGCGCTCCCCGGCCATTTCGCCGCCGCCGCACAGCGCGCTCTCCGCGCAGGCTTCGAGTTGATCGAATTGCACATGGCGCACGGCTATCTCCTGAACCAGTTCCTTTCGCCCCTCTCGAACCACCGCACCGATGAATGGGGCGGCTCCCGCGAAAACCGCATGCGCCTGCCGCTCGCCGTCGCCAGAGCCGTGCGCGAAGTCTGGCCCGATCACCTGCCCCTCTTCGCCCGCATTTCCACCGTGGATGCCGTGGAAGGCGGCGTCACCGTCGAAGACAGCATCGCCCTCACCAAGGCCCTCAAGGCCATCGGTGTCGATCTCATTACCTGCTCCTCCGGCGGCTTTGACGGCGCGCGCTTCCACGTTGGCCACGGCTATCAAGTCCAGCACGCCCGCGCCGTGCGCGAAGGCGCAGGCATCGCCACCGCCGCTGTCGGCCTCTTGGGCGACTTCCACGAAGCCGAAGAGGTGATCGCATCAGGTGCCGCCGATCTCGTCGCCTTGGGCCGCCCCGCGCTCGACAATCCGAACTGGCCGCTCCACGCCCGCTTCGCGCTTGGCGGCCATGAAGACCCCTATGCCGAATGGCCCAAACAAGAAGGCTTCGCCGTCCGCAACATGGACCGCGCCCTCAAAGCCCGCACCTTTGCAGGCTGATCCTATGCCCCGCCTCGACCATCTCGGCCTCTTCGTCCCCGATGGCGCGGCGGCGGCTTCCGCGCTTCAAGCGATGGGCTTCACCCTGACGCCCATCGCCCACCAAACCACCACCGACCCCGCCACAGGCGCCCCCATCCCCGCAGGTACAGCGAACCTCTGCGTGATGTTCAAAGAGGGCTACCTAGAGCTTCTCTTCGCCACCGGAGATACCGAAGCAGGCCGCACCGTTGCCGCCGAGGCCGCCCAGCGCGCGGGCCTGCACCTCCTCTCGCTCACCACCCATAACGCCGAAACCTTCGACGCGAACCGCCGTGGCGCGGGCTGGGAAATGCGCCCCCTCGCCCGCTTCGCCCGCGACATCGAAACCGAAAGCGCGCCAATCACCGCGCGCTTCACCCTCGCCCGCCCAGGCAAAGGCATCTTCCCCGAAGGTCGCGTCCAAGTCATGACGCACCATAGCCCCGAAGCCCTCTGGCAGTCGCGCTGGCTCACCCACCCAAACGGCGCAACCGCCCTCAAAGCGCTCCTCGTCGCCACTCCCACGCCCGAAGCCGCCGCCCGCCGCTTGGCCCGCTTCGCAGGCACTGAGGCCATTCTGGAAGGAACCCGCTGGCACGTGCCCCTCGCCCGCGGCCATGTCGAATTCTGGCCGCTGTCAGAGGCATCAGCCCTCCTGAACGCCCCCATCGAAAGCGCCCATTTCTTCGGGCTCCGCCTCACAGCACCCGAGAAAAGGCACGTCCCCTTCCCGCCCGCCTTGGGCCAAGGCGTAATGATCTTCGAGCCATAAAAAAGGCCCGAGGGTTTCCCCCCGGGCTACACTTGCACTTGCTTCTGCTCGATTATTCGATGTCTTCCGGCAGGATCAGGTTCAGCACGATGGCGATGAACGCCGCCGGCAGGAGGCCCGATGTCAGCAGGATCTGAAGCGTCTTGCCCACGTGCTGGAGCGCCGAAGGCTCAAGCTGGAGGCCAAGCGAAACCGAAAGCGCGATGGCGAAGATCACCATGTTGCGGCGGTTCCATTTCACTTCCGAAAGCATGTTCACGCCCGAGGCGCAGACCATGCCGAACATGACGATCACACCGCCACCAAGCACGTTGATCGGAACGGTGTTGATGATCGCACCGATCTTCGGAATGAGACCGCAAACGATCAGGAAAATTGCGCCGATGGTCACAACGTGACGGCTCATCACACCCGTCATCGCCACGAGGCCCACATTCTGGCTGAACGAGGTGTTCGGCAGGCCGCCGAAGATACCCGCAACTGCCGTGCCCAAACCATCCGCGAACGTCGCGCCTGCAACCTCTTTGTCCGTCGCTTCGCGGCCCGCGCCACCCTTGGTGATCCCCGAGGTGTCGCCCACGGTTTCAATGGCCGAAACCACCGCCATGAAGCACATGCCGATGACGATCGCCCAGTTGATCTCGAAGCCGTATTTGAACGGGACCGGCATCGCGAACATGCTCGCCTTGCCGACGTTGCCGAAATTCACCTGACCCATCAGATAGGCCACGATGTAGCCCGCGATGATGCCGATC
>RFUP01000283.1 GCA_009922885.1 Paracoccaceae bacterium | reverse complement strand
TGCTCACCGAAAGCCTCGCCACCCTGATGCGCTGGCACACCGACGGCCGGATCAAGCCCCATATCAGCAATATCCTCCCCCTCGCGGAAACCGCCGAAGGGCTGGAACTATTGCGCAGCCGCAAAGCCACGGGCAAAGTCATCATAACGATGCCGTGAGCATCAAGCATCCCATTTGCGGAAATCCGGCCCAACCCTCTTGATATGCAAGCCCGCGATGCCGATATTTCCACACGAACAGACCCGCAAGGGGCTGAAACGCCAAAAAGAAACGCCAATGAGGAGGCTACCAATGGCTGACTACAACACGATGCGCTCTGTGGCCGGTGCCAACGCCGCCCAGATTGACGAGGGCCTGCGCGCCCATATGAACAAAGTCTACGGCACCATGTCCGTGGGCATGCTCATCACCTTCGCCGTGGCTTGGGCCGTCGGCACCAACGCCGCCATGCTCTCGGTGTTCTTCACCGGCGCAATGCGCTGGGTCGTGATGTTCCTGCCGCTCGTGATGGTCTTCGCCTTTGGCGCAGTGATCAACCGCCTGTCCTCGGCCGCGGCACAGCTCTTCTTCTACGCCTTCTCCGCCGCCATGGGCCTCTCCATCGCCTGGATCTTCGCCGTCTTCACCGGCTTCTCGATCGCGCAGGTCTTCCTTGTGACCTCCATCGCCTTCGCAGGTCTCTCGCTCTACGGCTACACCACGAAGAAAGACATCTCCGGCTGGGGCTCCTTCCTGATCATGGGCGTGATCGGCCTGATCGTCGCCTCGCTGATCAACATCTTCTTGGGTTCGCCCGCGATCGCCTTCGCGGTCTCGGTCATCGGCGTTCTGATCTTCGCAGGCCTCACCGCCTTCGACACCCAGAACATCAAGAACATGTATGTCGCCCACGCCGTGCACGGCGATCAGGAATGGCTCGCGAAATCCGCCATCATGGGCGCGCTGAACCTCTACCTGAACTTCATCAACATGTTCATGATGCTGCTGCAAATCCTCGGCAACCGCGAATAATCGCGCGGCCAGAAACACTGAAAGGGCCGCCTCAGGGCGGCCCTTTTGCATTCCAGGCCAACAGCCAACCAAGCCGCGCCCATATTTCTCTTTTACAAATATCCCGGGGAGTGTGAGGGGCAGAGCCCCTCACGTCCCAAGATTGATCCCTCCGGGATCGGGTGGGGCAGAGCCCCTCACGTCCCAAGATTGATCCCTCCGGGATCGGGTGGGGCAGCGCCCCTCACGTCCCAAGACTGATCCCTCCGGGATCGGGTGGGCCAGCCCCCCTCACGTCAATCTCACTTACACCGCCACCCCGAAGACGTGCCCGACACCAGAGGTCACCGCCATCGCCGCCGCGCCCCAGAAGAGCACCCGCTTCACCGAAGGCCAAACCCGCGCACCACCAAGCCGCGCCCCCATCGTGCCCAAGCCCGTCAGCGCCAGCAGCGCCACGATCACCACAACGCTCCCCACCTGCCCCTTCGGTGCCAGAACCGCGCCCAGCAGCGGCAGCGCCGCCCCTCCGGCAAAAGCCAGCGCCGAGGCGAACGCCGCCTGCAGCGGGTCTGCGTTCCCCTCCAGCCCGTATAGCCCCAGCTCCTCGCGCGCATGCGCGCCCAAAGCATCATGCTCGGTCATCTGCTCTGCAACCTGCCGCGCTAGGCTCGAACAAACGCCGCGCGCCTCCAGCCCCTCGGTCAGCTCGTCCAACTCGTAATCCGGGTCTTCTTCCAATGCGATCCGCTCGCGCTCCAGATCCGCCGCCTCCACGTCGGATTGCGCCGAGACCGACACATATTCCCCGGCCGCCATCGAAAGCGCACCAGCGCTCAGCCCCGCCAGCCCCGCCAGCACCACTTCGGGCCGCGCCATTCCGGCAGCCGCTACGCCTACGAGCAACGAGGCAATCGACACGATCCCGTCATTCGCCCCGAGAACCGCCGCGCGCAGCCAGTTCGAGCGATGAATGTAATGGCCTTCCCGTGGCATAGCGCCCCTTTCCAAAACTGCGATGCATTCGCAAAGCACCCCGGACGAAAAAGGCCACGCTCTCGCGTGGCCTCTCGTATTCCGGAAAGAAGAGTAAGATTACTTGATCTTGCCTTCTTTGTACTCGACGTGCTTACGCACAACCGGGTCGTACTTACGGACCGTCATCTTCTCGGTCATCGTGCGCGCGTTCTTCTTCGTGACATAGAAGTGGCCCGTGCCCGCGGTCGAGTTCAGACGGATCTTGATGGTCGTCGGCTTCGCCATGATACTTCTCCTGCGCCGGGCATGGGGCGCCCGCGAAAATCTCGTTGGAGCCCGCCTTTTACTTATGCCATCGGCAGAGTCAACAGGGCTCGCGCGGGGAAAATCACAATTCTATCAGAGCGCGGGCTTGCCCATGCCCTTGTGGATTGCCACCACCTTGGCCTCATCCAGCATCAGGGCCGCCGCGAGTTGGCGCAGGTAGATCCGCTCCGCTTCGGTGTCCACCGTGATCGCCATCAGCGCCGCCGAATAGATCTGGCCCTTGCTCGATTCGGTTGCATCCTGTGCCAGTGCCATCGGGTCCACCGGGGCGGCCAAAGCCGCTTCCACGAAAGCGATTTCCTCATCCGAGGAACCGTCCAGCTGGTCGAGGATCGCCTGCCGTTCCGCGTCGTCGATTTCGCCATCGGCCTTCGCCGCCTGGATCATCGCGCGGATCATCAGGCGCGCGGTCTCTTCGCTCATCTCGCCCATCGGCGTTCCGGCCATCATCCCGCCGATCATGCCGCCCAAGGCACCAGCGCCTGCTTTCGCCATGCCCATCATCTGGCCAAAGCCCGCTTCGGCCTGCTCGCTCGCACCCGCCGCCGATTTGCCGAACATGTCGAACATACCGCGCAGCTGGTCGGTCTGTACCGGAATGCCCATCTTCTGCGCCATCGCGCCGATGTCATCCGCCATACCACCGGGTTGGCCCGCGCCGCGCATCTTGTCGCGCAGTGCATCCATACCGCCCATTTCCTTGACCTTCTGCATACCTTTCGCAGCAGCAAAGCCCACGGCAAGAGTGGCCAACGTGCGAACAAAACTCATTTTAAATCCTCCGATACCTGCGGCCCGTTGTTGCGCCGCAATGCAACAATCACGCGACAATGCCGCGCCTTCAAGGATTTTCGCAAATGTTAGAGTTTATGCGCGCTCTGCCGCTCGCGAAGATCCGCGCACGGAAGTCACCGCATTCAGCGTCACCGCCACCAGAAGGATTGCCCCGCCAGTGAGGGTCGTCAGCGTCGCTGTCTCGCCAAGGAAGAGCCACACCCAGAACGGCGCCAGCAACACCTCCACATTGGACAGAAGCGCCAGCTGCGCCGCAGGCACCACCCGGCTCCCCAAAGTGTAGCAGAGCATCCCGCCCGAAAGCGTCACCGCCCCCATGAACATCGCCCAGAACGCGTCCAGCACAGGCACGACGGCACCTGTGACTGCTTGCAGGGCAGGCACCATGGCCTCACCGATGGTGGCGCGGGCGTTATCCATGTCCGCTTCCAAAATGCGCATGCTGTTGG
>RFUP01000282.1 GCA_009922885.1 Paracoccaceae bacterium | reverse complement strand
CGCTTTCGCGGCCTTGAAGGAAGCTGAAATGATCTCGGATGGCCTCTCAGCTCCGCTCCATGACGGTGCAATGAAGTACTACAAAGAACGCGGCTGGAAATAAGGCCGAAAAAATAAAGTGATTGGGCCCTGCGGGAATTCCGCAGGGCCACATTTTCAGGGGGAGAGTGTTATGTCTAAACCGCTTAGTGCCGCTGAGGAACTTGTCGCCTCAGTTGAAACAGGTGCTCGTGTTCCGGAAGGTTTGACGGCTCGCCTCTTTCTATGTCTCGCGTTCAGCTGGTCGGCGTTTCAGCTTTATGTCGCCTCGTCGGTGCCATTTTGGTTGAGCCAAACCCTTGGCGCGAACCTTGTGTTCAATAACCAGGAAGTGCGGCAGATCCATCTGGCCTTCGCCCTCGTCCTCGCGATGATGGCCTTTCCTCTGTTTAAGGCGAAGGACGGTCGGTCCAATAAGGTCCCGGTTTTTGACTGGGCACTCGCGGTGCTCGGAGCGGCAAGCTGCCTTTACCTGCTCTTTTTCAAGAATGAGATTTCCGATCGCGCTGGCCTCCCTACAACCTCGGACCTTATGATCTCGGTTATCGGCATGATCACTCTGGGTCTCGCCGTATATCGCTCCTTGGGCCTACCCCTCGTAATCGTTGCCTCTGTTTTCGTGGCCTATGTCTTCTTTGGCGACAACCCGGTCCTTCCCGATGCGATACAGTGGAAAGGAGCCTCCTTCGGCAAGGCAATGTGGCACTACTGGATGCAGACAGAAGGCGTATTCGGTGTGGCACTTGGTGTGGCGGCCTCGATGATCTTCCTGTTCGTGCTCTTCGGTGCGTTTTTGGAGAAGGCAGGGGCCGGTAACTATTTTGTGCAGCTGGCTTTCGCTGGACTTGGCCACCTGCGCGGTGGGCCAGCCAAAGCGGCAGTTGTGGCCTCTGCGGCCTCTGGCCTCTATTCCGGCTCGTCTATCGCCAATGTTGTGACAACAGGTACTTTTACTATTCCTCTGATGAAGCGCACGGGTTTCAGCGCTGAGCGGGCAGGGGCCGTAGAAGTGGCCTCATCCACGAACGGCCAGCTCACACCGCCCGTAATGGGTGCGGCGGCTTTTCTTATCTCGGAATTCACAGGCGTCAGCTATCCGGAGCTTATCAAACACGCGATACTTCCGGCTGCGATTTCCTATATCGCGCTGGTCTACATCGTCCACCTTGAAGCCCTAAAGCTCGGATTGAAAGGTGTTGAGCGTATGCCTGCGAGGCATACGGCCCTTGTGCGTTTCACAGGTCTTCTTTTTGGATTTCTCGCTATGTCGGTCTTGGCTATGGCGATTTATTACCTTCTCGGCTGGGCGCGCGGACTCCTGCCGATTTCCGGTGCTCTGGTCGTGTTTGTCGCTTACCTCGTTTTCATCTGGATCGCGGCGCGTGCACCTGACCTGTCGCCTGAACTCGATCCCCAAAAACCGCTTCCACGCCCCGGAACGGTGGCCATTACGGGCTTGCACTATCTTCTTCCGATCGTGGTTCTGGTCTGGAATATCATGATCGAACGGCTGTCCCCCAGCCTGTCGGCATTCTGGGCCACGATGGTTATGATCGTGATCGTTCTCACCCAACACGCGTTCAAGTCCGCACTCAGGGGCGAGGCTGCTTGGCAAGCCGGGCTACGGCAAGGGGCAGCTGAGTTCTTTGATGGCATGATTACAGGTGCACGAAACATGATCGGGATCGCTGTTGCCACAGGTGCGGCGGGCGTGATCGTGGGCACTGTGTCTCTGACTGGAGCCCATCAGGTCATAGGCGAATTCGTCGAATTCCTCTCGGGTGGCAACCTGATGGCCATGCTTTTGCTCGTGGCCGTAATGAGCCTTGTGCTTGGCATGGGGCTCCCGACAACCGCGAATTACATCGTGGTCTCCTCCCTCATGGCCCCGGTGATTGTTTCAGTCGGGGCACAGTCCGGCCTTGTTGTCCCGCTCGTTGCGGTACATCTCTTCGTTTTCTACTTCGGTATCTTGGCGGATGATACGCCTCCTGTTGGTCTGGCCGCGTTCGCAGCTGCCGCCATTTCTCAAGGAGATCCGATAAAAACGGGTATTCAGGGATTCGCCTATGATATCCGCACGGCGCTTTTGCCGTTCCTCTTTATTTTCAACACCGAACTCCTGCTGATCGATGTCGGGCCTTGGCGGGCGATCTTTGTCGCCCTCGTTGCAACTCTTGCCATGCTTCTGTTTGCAGCTGCGACCCAGCGATATTTTCTGGCGCGCAGTCGTTGGTGGGAAAGCCTTGCATTGCTTCTCGTCGCGCTCACGCTATTTCGCCCCGGCTTCTGGCTGGACCGGACTTTCCCGCCCTACAAGTACTCCTCTGGTGCCGAGATGGTGGTGGAAATTGGCTCCCTCAAAATGCCGGAACAAGTGCGCGCGGTCGTCACAGGCCCGGATTTTGACAATCCCGACCGCCTTCTGAGCACGACAGTGGTACTTGATTTGACCACGGAAGGCGGTGCCCTGGATCGTTTGAAGGCAGCAGGCCTTGAGTTGGACGACCCGGAAAATGGGGCACTTGTTGAGCCTTTCGTGGGAACACCCTTTTTCGAGGTTCTCCAAGATTTCGATTTCTATGGTAACACACCTGTCGTTCTTGAGCGGATCGAGCGAGCCACGGATCGTCCGGTCAAAGAGATTTTTTATATTCCAGCGCTCTTGTTGCTCGGTTTGGTGATCTTCCTGCAACGTCGCCGTCAAACAACCCCCGCCTTCTAAGGAGAAGAGAATGTCCCATATCTTCGGTCGCTCGACCAAAGGTCAATTGCCAACTGCCGTTTCAGGCGACGGCTGTTACCTGATTGATGCGGCGGGGAAACGTTACTTGGATGGGTCGGGCGGTGCGGCGGTCTCCTGCCTAGGTCATTCCAATGCAAGGGTTCGTGCCTCGCTTCACGAACAACTCGACCAATTGGCCTTCGCACACACAGGCTTCTTCACATCTGAGGCCGCGGAACTCCTTGCTGATCGATTGGTCGCCGCAGCTCCCGAAGGGATTGACCGGGTCTATCTCGTGTCAGGCGGCTCAGAAGCGGTGGAGGCCTCCCTCAAACTCGCTCGCCAGTACTTCATGGAGATAGGCCAGCCACATCGCCACCGCGTTATCGCGCGACGCCAAAGCTATCACGGCAATACGCTAGGCGCCCTTGCCGCAGGCGGCAATGAATGGCGACGCGCCCAGTTCGCGCCGCTGCTTGTCGAGACATCGCATATATCGCCCTGCTACGAATACCGTGGGCGAGCGGATGGCGAGAGCGTTGAAGCATATGGTTTGCGCGTTGCCCAAGAGCTGGAAACAGAAATTCAGCGCTTGGGGCCCGAAACGGTAATGGCCTTCATAGCCGAACCCGTCGTCGGCGCGACCGCTGGGGCTGTGCCCGCAGTTTCAGGTTACCTCCAGCGCATTCGTGAAATTTGTGATCGTCATGGCATCCTTTTGATCTTCGATGAAGTCATTCCGGTAGGCTTTTGACTCGTACTGATATTGGTATTGC
>RFUP01000281.1 GCA_009922885.1 Paracoccaceae bacterium | reverse complement strand
AACGCATCATACTGATCGCGCTCCTCCCCTGCCGCGTTCACCTGCACCTCCCACCCCAAGCGCTCGGCAAATTGCTGGGCCCGGTCGCGATACATCGAGCGCGCCAGAACGGGGTTTGCGGCCAGTTGGTCGGCATAGAGATAACGGATCATGGCAGGCAACCTTCTTGCGGAGTGACACGCAAAAGGTTTCGCCAGATTTGGTTAACGCCTGCTCCTAGCTCCGCGCGGCCTGCGTTGCAGGTGTCACTGCCCCCGAAAGCGGTGCGCCCTGCGCCCGCTCGGCCCCTTCCACCACGATCATCCCCCGCGTCAGCGCACGCACCACGGCATGGGTCGTGTTGAGCGCGCCCAGTTTGAAGCGCGCGCTCTCGATATAGGCTCGCAACGTATGCTCCGAGATCGCCAGCGTTTCGGCCACCTGCGCCCGGCTATAGCCCATGGCGATCAACGTCAGCGTTTCCAACTCGCGCGGGCTGAGGGATTGTGCGGGTTGCGGTGCCCGCCCCGGCTCCAAGTCCAGAGCCTTCTCGTTGAAATAATGCGCCACGAGGATCAACTCCCGCCGATGCGCTTCGCAAAACGCGGCCCAAGTGTCATCGTCGCACCGATGGTTCGCCGTGAAGAGCGCGAATTGCCCGTTCGGGCCGCGGATGGGAATGGAAAAGCCTTGATTGCCCAGCCCATGCGCCAAAGCATCCTTCAGAAACACCCGCGCCGCCTTCGACGACCAATCAAGCCGCTTCCAATCCACCGGATGGAACCGCTGGAAGCACCCCAAGACCACCGGATCGATCCTGAGGTAATCCTCCGAAACATAGCGTTGCACCCAGTCGTCGGCATAGGTGCCGCAGCCATATTGCTCGCCCGCAGCACTCACCCAATGATACACCATGTGATCGATACGATAGGCATCCCGCAACGCAAGGATCGCCGTCTGCAACCCCTCCAGCCCCTCAGACTGCTCGAGCTCGGCTAAAATCCGCTCCACATCTGACGCCATCGCTTCCCCCGGAAACCGGAGCCTCCCTCGCGATCGACGCCAGTTCCATCATGGCAACCAGCCGTGTGCTATCAAGCTGGTCCGCCAGATGGCCCATCCCGTTCGCCACGGCAAATGTCCGCAGATCCGAGAGTACGTCGATGATCCAATCGTTTCTCATGATTACTCTCTTTGGATTAGTTAACAATGCCTCAATCAACCTTAATGCGAATTTACGTTTAGGAAATCCGCACTTTTCACCCCCCCAGAAATAGCGGGGGTGGTCATGCCCAAGTATTTGAACCCAAACCACCCAGCGCAGAGCCAAAAAGAAACCCCGCGAACCGTCACCGATTCGCGGGGCGCTTTTCCAGCCGTGAAGGCTGCTTACTTCTTGCCAGCCGCCAGCACGTCTTCAACCGTGCGCAGGCCCGTCGTCGGTGCCTGCACCAGAACCGACATATTGCCCGGCTTGTGCTGGTTCTTCAGCATCTTCGTATGCGCCTTCGGAATATCCGCCCAAGAGAAGACTTCCGACATGCCCGGATCAAGCCGGCGCTCCAGCATCAGCTTGTTCGCTGCCGCCGCCTGCTTCAGGTGCGCGAAGTGCGAGCCCTGAAGGCGCTTCTGGTGCATCCACATGTAGCGCACGTCGAAGGTGCAGTTGAAGCCGGAGGTGCCCGCGCAGATCACGACCATGCCGCCCTTCTTCACCACCAGCGTCGACACCGGGAAAGTCGCCTCACCGGGATGTTCAAACACCATGTCCACGCTCACGCCCTTGCCAGTGATCTCCCAGATCGCCTTGCCGAACTTCCGCGCTTCCTTGAGCCAGTCGTTATACTCCGGCGAGTTCACCTTCGGCAGCTGACCCCAGCACTTGAAGTCATTGCGGTTGATGACGCCCTTTGCGCCCATCGACATCACGAAGTCCCGCTTCGACTCGTCCGAGATCACACCGATCGCATTCGCACCGGCCGTGTTGATGAGCTGGATCGCGTAGGAACCGAGGCCCCCCGAGGCCCCCCACACCAGAACGTTCTGGCCGGGCTTCAGGTCATGCGGCTCATGGCCGAAGAGCATCCGGTAAGCGGTTGCGAGCGTCAGCGTGTAGCACGCGCTCTCTTCCCAAGTCAGGTGTTTCGGGCGCGGCATCAACTGCTGGGCCTGCACACGGGTGAACTGCGCGAAAGAGCCGTCATGGGTTTCATAGCCCCAGATCCGCTGCGTCGGCGAGAACATCGGGTCGCCGCCGTTGCACTCTTCATCGTCGCCATCATCCTGGTTGCAGTGGATGACAACCTCGTCGCCCACTTTCCAGCGCTTCACCTTGTCGCCAACCTTCCACACGATGCCCGCAGCATCCGAACCCGCGATATGGTAGGGCTGTTTGTGGCCATCAAAGGGCGAGATCGGAACACCGAGACCCGCCCAAACACCGTTGTAGTTCACACCCGCCGCCATCACGAGCACCAGCACTTCGTGGCTGTCGATTTCCCAGGTATCCACCACTTCCACCTGGAAGGATTTCTCCGGCTCGCCATGGCGCTCACGGCGGATCGCCCAAGCGTACATCTGCTTCGGAACATGGCCGAGGGGCGGCATTTCCCCGATTTCATACAGGTCTTTGATGGGGGCGTCGTAGGGGGCGATTCCGGTATCGGTATCCAGTGCCATGGGCGTCTCCTGTTAAACAAAATGCCGCGATGCAGAATCGCGATCCTGCTCCGGTGATATTAACCACCGCGCAACAATGCAATGCCTCAAACCGTCATTTTGTAATTTTATGACCGAGCGGATGCAGAAACTCCCGCTGCCTCGCGGCAAGACAAGGAAAACTCCAGGAAGCCGCGCAAGGCTCACCAAGCGTCACCTTGCGCCGCGCAACAAAAAAGCGCGGCTCCCAACGGAACCGCGCCCCTCACACCGAAGTGTGATCGCATTAGGCGATCGAAAGATTCGTCGCGCTCTCGCGGCCGTCACGGCTCTTCTCGAGATCGAACGTCACTTTCTGGTTGTCCGCGAGGCCAGTCAGGCCCGAACGCTGAACAGCGGAGATGTGAACGAAAACGTCCTTGCCGCCGTTATCCGGAGCAATGAAGCCATAACCCTTGGTGGTGTTGAACCATTTCACAGTGCCCGTAGCCATCTGTGTATTCCTTTTCTAATCATACCGCTCGCATCATGCAGCGGCCCGGCGAAGTCACGTCTTGATCGAAAGACTGCTCGCCAAAAAGGAAGACAGAAGATCGAAGGCTGGTCTTAGCGCGCCCCTCATAGCAGAATCAGGCTTTGGCGTAAATGGTTTTCGGAAAAGCGGGCCAAGGCCCTACACGCCCTTAAATCGAAATACCGCGCACCTGTGCAACCGAGGCAGCATAGAAGCTCAAAAGGTCGCTCTCGCCATCGGCAATCTCCCAGCGCCCGCCGTTTTCGCGCACCAATCCGCGTTCTGAAAGCCGCTGCAACCCTTCCGAAACCTTCTCGGGTTCGCCCACCCGCGCCCCCAGTTCGGCCCGCGTCCCGGGCCCCTCGATCAAAGCCAAAGCTGCCAGCGGC
>RFUP01000029.1 GCA_009922885.1 Paracoccaceae bacterium | reverse complement strand
TGTTGACGAAATACGTGGAAGCGGGATGGCTCGGGCGCAAAACCAAGCGCGGGTTCTACGATTATCGGGGCGAGGAGCCTGTGCCGACGCGTTGAGGCGGCGGCTTACTCCTTCAGCGCAAGCGTGTGTTCCCGGAGCCATGCGAGGAAACCACGCGGGTCGCTCTCAAGGCGTTCCATCTGTTCGGCGGTCAATGGCTCGCCCACCACGGGCTTTTGCGGCTTGTTCAGCGCATGCACGATTTCATGCAGCAAGAGGCCTTGGCGCAGCGTGGCCGACAGCTTGTTGGCGATCTGGTACCAGCGCGAGTTTGAGCCGGGGAAGTAGATCGGCACGACGGTGGCACCGGAGCGGCGGATCATCTGGGCGGTGAAGACGTTCCACTCGGCCTCGATGGCTGGTCCGAAAAAGGTTTGCGAAGAGGCCACGACGCCCGAAGGAAAGACCGACACGAGGCCACCCGCTTTCAGATGCGCCATCGCCGCGGCCCGCATTTCAACGCTTTTGCGTTGCGCTTCAGGGTCATGCGGGAAGGGCACGGGGATGAGATAGCTCGACGCGGTTTCGTCGATCCCGGTGAGGACCGAGCGCGTGAGGATGCGGAAATCATTGCGCACGCGGCCAATCAGATCGGCGAGGATCATCCCGTCGACAAGGCCGTGCGGATGGTTGGCGACCACGACCACGGGACCAGTTTGGGGGATGCGGGCGATCTGGGCTTCTGGGGTGGTGAGCGGAATGCCCATCACGTCGAGCGCGGCGCGCCAGAATTCGATACCGGTTGGAGACCCGTTCCGCTCGAACTTGCGGATCAGGCGGATGATGGTGATCTTGCCCGTCACCCACTCCATGGCGCGGATGAGAGTGCCTTGGAGTTTGTTGTCGAAGGTATTGGCGTAGGAGAGGCTGCGGCGATCATATTTCTCATGGGCGCGAGCTTCGCCGGAGGCCCCTGCACCATTCATCAAATCAGACTTATGCGAACTGTCGACCAACCGAATTCACCACCGCTTTATCGACGGCTCCGGGGGCCATCGATGATCTTTCAGATACCCTCGCCGAACCGGTCAGCCACCAGCGCTTCCAAGGCATTTGCAAGCGCCGCGGCATCCGGTCCGGAGGTTTGAACCTCAATAGTTGTTCCCTTCGACGCTGCCAACATCAAAAGCCCCATGATGCTATCCCCCGACGCAGAGGACCCATCGCGGCTCACTTCGGCGCGGGCATCGAAGCCTTCCACAACTTCGACGAACTTCGCCGACGCGCGGGCGTGGAGACCTTTTTCGTTGATGATACGGAGGGAGCGGTTGATGGTCTCGGTCATGGGCAGTTATTCCGTGATCGTCTGGCTGTCGATGTATTTGCGGCCCGCATCCATCGCGGCGCGAACGGCATCGGTAACAGGCAGGTGGCGGCTTTTGGCAAGTTTGATGAGAAGCGGCAGGTTGGCACCATAAAGGATGCGGCGGCCTTCGGGCAGGCAGGCACGCATGGCGAGGTTCGAAGGGGAGCCGCCGAACATATCGGTGACAACCACAACGCCCTGCCCCTGATCCACGGCATCGGCGGCGCTACAGATCTCGCCCTGCTTCGCGCCCCGGTCATGCTCGGCTTCGATGGAAATGGCTTGAATGCCGGGCTGCTTGCCCACGACATGCTCAATGGCGGCCAGATATTCCTTGGCCAAACCTCCATGCGCGACGATGACGATGCCCAGCAACCGACCCGGCCCCTAATTCTGATTGATATGCAAATCGGCCCCTGAGGGGGTGCCGTAACGCTCAAGTTCTCGGTGCCTAATTGACACCTGCCAGCCTGCTTCCGCAAGGGCCTTGGCCAAATGTTCCGAGATAGCAACCGAACGGTGTTGCCCGCCGGAACAGCCGATGCCGATGGCGAAGTGGGCTTTGCCTTCGGTGCGGTAGGCGGGCAGGAGCATGAGGATCAATTCCTCGATGCGGTGCAGGAATTCGGGGGCGAGCGGATCGCCCTTCACATGCTCGGCCACACGCGGATCGCGACCATTCAAGGCGCGCAGTTCCGGTTGCCAATAGGGGTTCTGCAAGAAGCGGACGTCAAAGACCATATCCATCCCGCGCGGCAGGCCGCGCTTGTAGGAGAAGGAGTTGATCGTGACGGCAAGATGGCGCTGGCCGTCGGGCGTGAAGAGGCGCTCGATCTCGGCGCGCAGATCATGCGGGCTCATATCCGAGGTGTCGATCAGGATGTCGGCGCGGGCGCGGATCGGGACCAAGAGATCAAGCTCCCGCGCGATGCCGACATCCGGGCTTTCCGCCGGGGCCAGCGGATGGCGGCGGCGGGTTTCCGAGAAGCGGCGGATCAGGACTTCGCGCGAGCAATCGAGATAGAGCACTTCCGGCATGGTGCCGGGCGGGCCTTCAAGATTGTCGATCAAGTCGATCATTGCATTGGCGGAGAAATCGCGATTGCGGGGATCGAAGCCCAGCGCCATGGGGCGGCCCGAAACCGGCGCGGCGATCAGATGCGGGAAAAGCGAGAGCGGCAGGTTGTCGATGGCTTCGAAGCCGATGTCTTCCAGCACATTCAGCGCAGTCGAACGGCCAGCCCCACTCGGGCCGGTGACCAGAATAAACCGTGGAAAACTCGCACTATTACCAGCAGGATCAGTCATGTGTCTCTTCACTCCGTCCTGACCGAAGATATTGCAAAATCGATGCCGCGAAATGGGGTTTCTCGACTTTGTGTAGCAAAGGGAGTGGGATATCGGCGTAGTGCACTGTCCGGAGGGGGGGCAGACGCTCCGTTTCGGTGTGGTCCATGTCGATCGCGAGGGCGATCAGCGTGGGCGGGGCTGGATCGGCGGCGAGAATGCCTAGGAACCGCGCCTCGATCCGGCCCTTGATCGGTTCGGGGCATGAGGCGATCAACTGGCCATTTCGCGGGGTGAGAATGGTGCGGTCATCGGCGACGAGGAGAGCGCCGCGCGCCATGAGTTCGAGCGCGAGGGCCGATTTGCCCGACCCCGACGCGCCACGGATCAGCACGGCTTTCCCGGCGAAAGCGACAGTGGTGGCGTGAACGGTTTCGGCGGCTTCAAGCATTGTTCAGATCGGCAGGCCGACGACGAAGCGGGCACCCAGCGGATCAGAGGAGATATCAGCATCGGTCGGGCGGATGTTTTCGGCCCAGATCACACCGCCATGCGCCTCGACGATCTGTTTCGAGATCGAAAGGCCAAGGCCCGAATTGTTGCCGTATTGGCCAGCCGGGCGCTCGGAGTAGAAGCGTTTGAACACTTTGGTGAGCGCCTGTTCGGGGATGCCGGGGCCTGTATCCTCGACCACCACCAGCACGCGGTTCTCACGGCGGCGCGCCCAGACGCGGATCGCGTCTCCATCCTCGCAGAAGGAAATCGCGTTGGTGATGAGATTGACGAAGACCTGCGCGAGGCGGGCCTCCAAGCCGTTCACAAGGATCGGATCCTTGGGCAGATCGGTGATGAAATCGATGCCCTGATCCTTGGCCTGCTTGCCGAGATATTCGCCCAGATTGCCGAGCATCTTGAGAAGATCGAAGGTTTCCTGCTCTTCCTTCACCAACTCGCTATCGAGGCGCGAGGCGTTGGAAATATCGGAGACGAGACGATCCAAGCGGCGGACGTCATGCTCGATCACGTCGAGCAGTTTCTCGCGCTGGTCGTCGCGTTTGACGAGGCGGAGCGTGCCCACGGCAGAGCGCAAAGAGGCCAGCGGGTTCTTGATTTCATGCGCCACGTCAGCGGCGAATTGTTCATTGGAATCAATGCGATCATAGAGCGCCGAGACCATGCCGCGCAAAGCCCCCGAGAGCCTGCCGATTTCATCGGGGCGGGCAGTGAGATCGGGGATGCGGATGCGCCCCGAAGAGCCGCCCGACCCATCGCGCCCGCCGAGTTCGGCGGCTTCGGCGAGGTCGGAAATCGGGTTCGAGATGGTGGAGGCCAGAACGAGGCTGAGGCCGATGGAGACGAGCGTGGCGATGAGGAACATCTGCAAGACGCGCTCGCGTTCCATTCGGACGACCTGATCGATTTCCCCCGAGGACGACGAGAGCGCCACAACGCCGACAGGCACGCCACCTTGCATGATCGCGGTGGCGACTGTGTGGGCGGTTGTGCCGTCGTTAAGGCGAGCGGCTTCGAGCTTGGCTTCACCTTTCAGCGCCACGTCGACAAGTGCACGGGCGGTGTCCTCGGTGGAGGTCATGTTAGTGGGCAGAGTGCCGACGGGCATGATCTTGGAAAGCCCGGTCCAGATCGCGCCGAGGAAATCGAGGATCACGGTGCGGGGTTCGGATGTCTCGGCCGAAGAGGCGCGGCTGATGCCTTTACCAACCCCCTGCCCGATCAAGGTTTTCTGGGTGTCGAAGACGAAAATATCGACGCCCGAGCGAAGATCGAGGCCGTCAAGCGTGGTTTGAACATCAAGCCCGTCGCCTGCTGCCAGAGAAACCGGTGCGCCTTTGGGAAGCTGGGCTTCGAGCACATCGGCCACAAGTTCGGCTTCGGCTACCATGCTGTCGATGCGCTGAAGCACGTAGCTTTCGCGCGAGGAATTGAGGAAGAGCACCCCCGCGACGAGGATGTTCAGGGCAATCAGGTTGAACGTGATGATCTTCCGCGAGAGTGGCGAACGGCGCACAGAAAAGGAGGAGCGCCGCTGGCGGCGCTCCCGCAATTCGAGGCCTACAGTGCTGTCAGGGGCGACGAAATCATCGCCCAGCACGACATCACCGTCGCCATGTACCGATCTGTCCCGCAGAGACATTCTGTCAACGAGTGCCATTTACTCTTCGTTATACCGATAACCGATACCATAGAGCGTTTCGATTGCCGAGAAGTCGTCGTCGACACTGCGCATCTTTTTGCGCAAGCGCTTGATGTGGCTGTCGATGGTGCGGTCATCGACATAGACCTGATCGTCATAGGCCACGTCCATCAGCTGATCGCGGCTTTTCACGAAACCGGGTCGCTGGGCGAGGGCTTGCAGGAGGAGGAATTCGGTAACGGTGAGCGAGACCTCAAGGCCTTTCCAGGTAACGGAATGGCGCAGCGGATCCATCCGCAACTCGCCGCGTTCGATCACCTTGGTTTCCTCGGTATCACCCACGACATCGCCCGCCACGGCATCCTGACGGCGCAGGAGCGCGCGGATGCGTTCGACAAGGAGGCGCTGCGAGAATGGCTTTTTCACATAGTCGTCGGCGCCCATGCGGAGACCCAGAGCTTCGTCGATCTCGTCATCCTTGGAGGTGAGGAAGATCACGGGCATCGTGGTGCGCTGGCGCAGGCGCTGGAGCAGGTCCATCCTGTCCATCCGGGGCATCTTGATGTCGAGAACAGCCATATCGGGGAGCTTTTTGTTGAAAGCATCCAGTGCTGTTTGGCCGTCATTATAGGATTCAACTTCGAAGCCTTCTGCTTCGAGCGTCATTGCGACGGAGGTCAGAATATTCCTGTCATCGTCAACCAAAGCGATTTTTGGCATGGTTGGTTCCTTGTGCTGCTCGTTATGCCACTATTCTTTTTTTCCAGTTACTATGCCTTCGATTAGGCCCGTCAACAATCAAAAACGCGATTCGCGCGCCTGATCCGCGCCAAATTAAGGCGCAATTGCTGAAGGCATGGCTAATTTGCCTCACATTCCGTTTCAAGAACGTCACATCGGGAGCATATCCTGCGGCGGATTTGGGCCTTGGTTGCGCTAACCTGTCACTGGTGGCGCTAACGCAGCAAAACCCGACTGTTATTTTCCGGAAACCTCATGTTATGAGGCCGCCAACGGAGCGCGGTGCTGCGCCTTCCGGGCGTCGTGATTTGGCGATGAAGCCCTCGCGATGTGCAAGATTGGACTGCCGCGCTGCGGCTTGAGGAGCATTGCATATGACATCTGGACGGGTGAACCCCAATTTCCGGCTCGAGGACCAAGGCATCTCGGGGCTGGGCCATGTCCATTACAACCTTCTGGAGCCGGCGCTGATCGAAGCCGCTCTGAAACGCAGCGAAGGCACACTGGGCCAAGGCGGCACCTTCCTCGTGACCACCGGCAAGTTCACCGGTCGTTCGCCGAAGGACAAGCACGTGGTGAAAACCGCGAGCGTGACCGACACGATCTGGTGGGACAACAACCGCGCCATGTCGGAGCAGGGCTTCGATAACCTCTATGCCGATATGCTCGCGCATATGAAGGGCAAGGAATACTTCGTGCAGGATCTCATCGGCGGCGCTGACCCGACCTATGCGATCAACGTGCGTATGGTGACCGAGCTGGCTTGGCACAACCTTTTCATCCGCCACCTGCTCCGCCGCCCAGAGCGCGCCGCACTCGACAGCTTCATCGCGGATTACACCGTCATCAACTGCCCGTCGTTCCAAGCGAACCCCGAGCGCCATGACTGCCGCACCGAAACCGTGATCGCGATGAACTTCGACAAGAAGCTTATCCTCATCGGCGGCACCGAATATGCGGGCGAGAACAAGAAGTCGGTGTTCACGCTCCTGAACTACATCCTGCCGGAAAAAGGCGTGATGCCGATGCACTGCTCGGCCAACCATGCCATCGGCAACCCGGTGGACTCGGCTGTGTTCTTCGGCCTTTCCGGCACCGGCAAGACCACGCTTTCCGCAGACCCCTCGCGCACGCTCATCGGCGATGACGAGCACGGCTGGTCGGACCGCGGCACCTTCAACTTCGAAGGCGGCTGCTACGCCAAAACCATCAACCTCTCGGCAGAAGCAGAGCCCGAAATCTACGCGACCACCTCGCGTTTCGGCACTGTGATCGAGAACATGGTTTATGACGAGGAAACGCTGGTTCTCGACTTCCAGGATTCCTCGCTGACCGAGAACATGCGCTGCGCTTATCCGCTCGAAGCGATCTCGAACGCCTCGGACACCGCGATGGGCGGCCATCCGAAGAACGTGATCCTGCTGACCTGCGACGCCTACGGTGTTCTGCCGCCGATCTCGCGCCTGACGCCAGCGCAGGCGATGTACCACTTCCTCTCGGGCTTCACCTCGAAGACCCCGGGCACGGAACGCGGTGTTGTGGAGCCGGAACCCACCTTCTCCACCTGCTTCGGCGCACCGTTCATGCCGCGCCGCCCGGAAGTCTACGGCAAGCTCCTGCAGGAAAAGATCGCCAAGTACGGCGCGACCTGCTGGCTCGTGAACACCGGCTGGACCGGTGGCGCGTTCGGCACCGGCAAGCGGATGCCGATCAAGGCGACCCGCGCGCTCCTGACCGCCGCACTCGACGGTTCGCTCAATGACGCGACCTTCCGCAAGGACGTGAACTTCGGCTTCGAAGTGCCGGTTTCGGTGGCAGGCGTGGACGAGACGCTCCTCGACCCGCGCAAGACCTGGGCCGATGCTGCAGCTTACGATGCGCAGGCACAAAAGCTCGTGGGCATGTTCTCGAAGAACTTCGAGAAATACATCCCCTATATCGACGAAGACGTGAAAGCGGCCGCCATCGGCTAAGCCACGCTTCTGGGATCACACGGAACGCCCCGGCCGACAAAGCCGGGGCGTTTCCTGTTTCAGGCGGCAGAGGCTTCTTCGAGAGGCGAATGGACGATGTAGCGCAGATCGTCGAGCGCCAGCCAAACGAGGTTGCCAACGATAGGCTGGTTGCGCCCTTCCACATGCCACGACACGGCGAAGGGATCACAGTGCATGTAGCCGATGCGCTCGGCCAGACCGCGCCGCGCATTGCCGCGTGCCATCAGCCCCCAGAGGTAATCCGGCTGCCAGTGCATCGTGGCCGACAGGAAGGCGAAGCGCGACAGGATATCGACGATGCCACGGCCCCGCAGGGCTGCGTCTTCCTTGATCCAAAGCTCGCCATGATACAGCACACGGCCAGAAATGCGCCGCGCCCCCGGACCGGGGTTATAGGCGGATTTCTCGAAATCGATCGGCAGGCCTGCAGGCGGGTAATCGCGGTAATTGCGGCGCATGTGGTCGGCCAGCGATTGTTGCCCCAAGTCAAGCAATCTCATCGCTTGCGTGTGCACCAGCTCGCCCGCACAATTGCGCGCGGTGATCCAGAAAGCCCGCCCGTTGCGCAACGCCTGATCAGGGTGGAAGGGGGCGCCGACGGGCTGGAATGCGCGCTCATTCTCGATAATACGCACATATTCCGCCATATCATCGCCCACTTGGATGGAAAGTTGCGCCTCGTCGAGCATCCGCAGTGTGCGGCACATCAATTGGGCACCATCGTAGACGTCATGAATAGACATAGGAACATCCTCCTGCAGAAACCATGTTTCCACAGGATGAACAATTTATGGCCCGGAGTCTCGCGCATTGATTGTGTTAACGACAAAATAACGCGCAAATAGTGTCCGCTATGTCAGTTTTCCTCGACTAGGTCCTCCGGCATGGAGCGGATGATCTCAGGATCCACCCCGTCTATGTTCAGTGAGTAGCTTCGGATCACGAGTAGACCCAAAGCGAAGGTTTGATCGGCAAAACGGCATCCCATCAGCAGGCGCTTGAAGCTAAGCGGTTGAATAACCGCCTCTTCCCCGCGCAATGCCTTGGTGTGGATATGGTCGTAACGCAGCCCGCCCGACGCCTCGATTTCATCGTAGGGCCGGTTCGCGATGCGCGAGAAGGTGCGCCCGCCGGGCATTTTGCCCAAGGGCAGGCCGATGGAGCTTTTCTCCCACCGCCATCCGTACCACGTGGCGAAAGCTGATTCGGGGCCAACCTCGGCGCAAACCCAGTCTTCCCCTACCCGCCGGAACAGCACCATGTTGCGCCGGAGCGCCTGCAAAGAGCGGTGTTCCAGATCCCCACCGGCTTCCGCCCATGCCTTGGCGCCATGGATCAACAGGTCACATTTAGAGGTCCAGAGCGAGGCCATGGATTGTTGTTGCAAGAGGTAGGGATGCGGCTTCCAGCGGCGGATCGAGTCGAGCCCGTTGATCCGTTCGATAGCCCCCGTGTACCAGCCCTGCGCGCGGGCAAGGATATATTCGGCTTCCGGCAAGGCGCGTTTGCCCGCTGTCGTCAGAACATACTGGCGGTCGCGGAGTTCAAAGAGGGCCGCGCCGCGCCGCTCTTCGAGAAGCTTGATATGACGGCGCACTGTTTGCCGCGTGGTTTGCAGGCGATCAACGGCATGCGAGAGATTGAGCGTATCCGCCAAGACCACGAAGGAACGTAACATCTCTGCCAAGCCGGAAAAAACCGGATCGGGCGCAAGGAGACCAAGATCATCACCCGCCTCGGGAACTGTAGCCGGAGCATCGACACCGTCGCGCAAAACACTCTCCAATGGCATATCAATCATACATCAATGGTAATTTTATATTACCTTAAGATGATCCGAAAAACCATCAGTGATCAATTAAAAAGTGAATATATCGATGCGATTGACCCACATCCCACAACCAAAAACAGAATTGGCGTGACGCCAATCACATTATTATTTCTTTTCAATGGCTTAAAAATTCAACTCACAACCCTGAGATGGTAAATCCACAATACCCCCCTGTGTTATTCACGCGCCAAAATTGTAAACACGTGAAGAATTGATCGGCCTCGTAGATTCGCCATGCTCCCCATAGTTGCAGATTGAGGGAGTTCGGGCATGTCACACCCAGTTGACGTTCACGTGGGCAAGAAACTGAAAGAACTGCGTCTTTTGCGCGGGATGACTCAAACCGAAGTCGCGGATGGTTTGGGGATCTCGTTCCAGCAGGTGCAAAAATACGAACTGGGGCGGAACCGCATCTCAGCCTCAAAACTGTTTGAAGTCTCACAGATTCTTGCCGTTGATCCAGCCGTCTTCTTCGTCGGCTTGATGGACGGATCCGCCCCCGCGCCTGCCGCTGTCGACGACGAAAGCGCACGGATTGCCTCGATGGTGGCGCGGATTGGCGATGCGCGTGTGCGTGCCCAGATCCGCTCCTTTATCGACAGCCTCTCGGAACCCGAGCGGAAGGCCAGCTGATTACATCAGCGCGCGCCGCACAAGATTAAGCGCGACAATGAACAAGACGGCCAGCGTGGCTTTCCGGAAAGCGCGCTGGTCGATTCGATCGTGAAGCCGGGTTCCGATGGCCATGCCGAGAACCGCAGGCGCGATCAGGGCGAGGGAAAACGGCACGGTTTCCGCCCGCAATACACCCGATGCCAGGTGCGAACCTATCAGCACCACCGCCCCTGCCCCGTAGATCACGCCCTGAATGCGCATCTGTTCGGCCTTGGGCGTATCGAGCGCGGTGAGATACATGACCGTTGGCGGCCCCCAGACCCCCGAGAAGCCGCCCATGAACCCGGCGATCCCGCCCAGAGCCGATTCGATCCAGAGCCGTCCGCGCTCGGGCAGGCGCAATTGCCAGCCCATTAGCTGCAATGCAGAAAAAACCGAAACCGGCAAGCCGATCATCAGCAGCAAGGTTTCTTGCGGCAGCACGCGCACGAGTTGCGAGGAAATCACGAGAGCCACGAGGCCGACGCCCAGAAACACACGGAAGCGCAGCATCGCTTCCAACGCGGCCCGCCAGCCTTGGCGGAGCGCTTGGGTTGCATTGGTAATCACGGTGGGCAGGATCAGGCCGGCGAGTGCCAATTCGGGGTCAATCACGCTCGACATCAATGAAATCATGACCATAGGCATGGCGAACCCAACCATCCCCTTCACCGTTCCGGCCAGAAGGGTGATGCCGAAGCAAAGTGCCAAGAGCGGGAGCGGGATGAGGGATGTGAGTGCGTCCATGCACGAAGTTGTGACATAGCCCGCTCAAGCCTACTAGAGCCGCCCGAAAGAATTTCAACGCGCAACTTTCGAAATTGCCGCAGTGTTTGGCGGGTATTTTTGTTGCGCTGCAACTGCGAAGGCGCTACCTCCTCTGGCAGATTGTAAAAGGATGCTCGACATGGCTCATGACGGACAGGACATGCTGCGCGCAGACGTGGCGCTTCTCCCCGACCTTCTGGCGCTGGCCGAGGCTGCAGTGCCCGCCGCAGAAGCGATTTTCGATGCCGCGAAAGCGCGCGTGAAGGAAACGGTCGGCGAAGGCGGCAAGGTTTCGGCGAAGAAGATGGACGCCAACCAGACTGCAACGCATGGCCTCGCGTGGCTTGCCACCTATGTGGAATCGCTGCGCCAGATGCACGCTTGGGCCAGCCGCTTGCAGGAGCAGGGCCGTTTCGGCGAAGTGGAAAAGCTGCTTCTCCAGATCGGCTTTGGCGAATACCTCGCGCAGATCAAGGGCGGCATCTTGATGAACCAAGGCGAGATCGTGCGCCTGCGCGATCTGGGGCTTTCGGCTTCGGAAACCGCCGCTCTCGACATTGCGGCGATCGAAACGCTGATCGAGGCGGGCAATTCGCAGACCGCGCGCATCCGCCTTGTGCAGCTGATGCAAGAGCGCAATGCCGACATCACCGTGGGCGCAACCGGCCTTGATGAAGAGCTCGAGATGATCCGCGAGCAGTTCCGCCGCTACTCGCTCGACAAGGTGGAGCCCTTCGCCCACGAATGGCACCTGAAGGACGAGTTGATCCCGATGGAGGTGATCGACGAACTGGCCGAAATGGGCGTGTTCGGCCTCACCATTCCGGAAGAATTCGGCGGGCTTGGCCTGACGAAGGCCTCGATGGTGGTGGTCTCGGAAGAGCTTTCGCGCGGCTATATCGGCGTGGGTTCCTTGGGCACCCGTTCGGAAATCGCGGCGGAACTCATCCTTTGCGGCGGCACGCCCGAGCAGAAGGAAAAGTGGCTTCCGAAACTGGCTTCGGGGGAAATCCTGCCGACCGCCGTGTTCACCGAACCGAACACAGGCTCGGATCTGGGTTCGCTCCGCACCCGCGCCAAGAAAGACGGCGATGACTGGGTGGTGAACGGCAACAAGACGTGGATCACCCACGCCGCCCGCACCCATGTGATGACTGTGCTCGCGCGCACCATCCCCGACACCAACGATTACCGTGGCCTGTCGATGTTCCTCGCCGAGAAAACCCCCGGCACCGACGAGACGCCTTTCGTCGATCCCGGCCTTTCCGGCGGCGAGATCGAAGTGCTCGGCTATCGCGGCATGAAGGAATACACGGTCAACTTCGACGATTTCAAAGTGAAGGGTGAAAACCTTCTCGGCGGCGTTGAGGGGCAAGGCTTCAAGCAGTTGATGCAGACCTTTGAATCGGCCCGTATCCAGACCGCTGCACGCGCGATCGGTGTGGCGCAGGCCGCGCTCGATACCGGCATGCAATACGCGCAAGACCGCAAGCAATTCGGCCGTGCGCTGATCGAATTCCCGCGCGTGGCTTCGAAGCTCGCGATGATGGCGGTGGAAATCATGGTGGCGCGCCAGCTCACCTATTTCTCGGCTTGGGAAAAAGACCATGACCGCCGTTGCGACCTCGAAGCCGGTATGGCGAAGCTTCTTGGTGCCCGCGTGGCTTGGGCCGCAGCAGATAACGCGCTGCAAATCCACGGCGGCAATGGCTTCGCGCTCGAATATAAGATCAGCCGCATCCTCTGCGATGCGCGCATCCTGAACATCTTCGAAGGCGCTGCCGAGATTCAGGCACAGGTGATCGCGCGCCGCTTGCTCGACTGACCTTTCTACAAAGCAATCCCGAAGGCCGCGCCCCAAAGCGCGGCCTTTTTCATGAGTGGGGGCAGCCATCCGCTGCCTCGGGGGCGCGT
>RFUP01000280.1 GCA_009922885.1 Paracoccaceae bacterium | reverse complement strand
CATGGCATCGGCGTACGTGCGTTCGTTTTCACGCTCTCGAACCCATGAAGCCATACCGGTAAGGCGGTTGCTCTTTCGGCAGGGGCTTTGGTGAGCAGGGGTGAGGCGATTATCTCAAAGCGTGGGCTGGAGGGTGGCGGGCTTTATCCGCTGACGCCTGCCCTTCGGGAGGGAGCGGGGCTTTTCGTTGATCTCTTTCCCGATCTGGATGAGGCGGCGCTGCGGGCGCGTTTGGCGCGAGGCAGGGGGAGCGACAGTGTCACGAACCACTTGCGGAAAGCGCTTCGGCTTGATGCAGTCAAGCTGGCGCTGATCAACGAATTCGCGCGGCCTTTGTCGGATGATCCTGTGCCACTTTTGAAGCGCTTGCCGATAAAACATGTTGGCTTGAGGCCTATAGACGAGGCAATCTCGACAGCAGGCGGGCTGAAGCACGAAGCCTTGGATGGGGGGCTGATGCTTGCATCGCGCCCTGGTGTGTTCGCTTGCGGCGAGATGCTGGATTGGGAAGCTCCGACGGGTGGATATTTGCTGACGGGATCCATGGCGACCGGGCTATTTGCAGGGCGAAAAGCAACTGCGTGGATAAAAAATTCCGCTACGTAGAATTCAATTCCACTTAATTGACGAGGCGCATTTGCCGCTATAGTTTCCCTCTCTGAAAAGGGATGGAGGACGGACGCATGGCTGCGACCCGCAAGGTAAATGATCTGATCAGTATCGAAGAGATTGGTGCGATTGCGCTGATCTGCATCGACAATCCGCCAGTGAATGCGACGGGCCAAGCGGTACGGCAGGGGCTGCAAGAAGCGATCGAAACGCTCAATGCGGAGGGCAATGCGAAGGCAATCGCGGTTTATGCTGCTGGCCGGACTTTTGTGGCCGGGGCGGATATCCGCGAGTTCGGCAAGCCGCCGATGCCACCTGCCCTGCCAGATGTGTTCAACATCATCGAAGACAGCGCGATTCCGGTGGTTGCCGTGATGCATGGCACCGCGCTTGGTGGTGGTTTCGAGTTGGGCCTTTCTTGCCATGCGCGAGTGGGCATTGAAGGGCTGAAAATCGGCCTGCCGGAGATCAACCTTGGCCTTCTACCGGGTGCAGGGGGCACCCAGCGTGTGCCGCGTTTGGCCGGTATTCCGATGGCGCTGGATATGGCGCTTTCCGGGCGTCAGGTTCCGGCGAAGGAAGCGCTGGAGAAGGGGCTGATTGATTGCCTCGTTGCAGGAAATCCGCGCGACGCGGCGGTGCAGGTGGCGGAAGATGTTGTGGCAGGCAATCTGGCGACGCGCCGCACTTGCGACTTGAACACGCCGAAAGATGACAAGACGCTCGACGATACGGCTGCGATGCTGAAGAAGACGCAGGCGCATATGTATTCGTGCCACAAGATCGTGGAAGCGGTTCGCGCGTCTTACCTGCCGCGGGCTGAAGGGCTGAAGATCGAGCGACAAGCGTTCATCGACTCGATGCAGACGCCGCAGCGGGCGGGGATGATCCATGCCTTCTTCGGGGAACGTGCGGTTTCCAATATCCCCGAGGCCAAGGGGCCGACGCGTTCGCTTGAGAAGGTGGGCGTGATCGGTGGTGGTACGATGGGTTCGGGCATCGCGACAGCCTGCTTGCTGGCTGGTTTGCAAGTGCGGTTGGTGGAAGTGGCGGAAGAGGGCCTCAATCGCGGCATTGCGACGATCACCAAGAACATCGACGGTGCCGTGCAGCGCGGTAAGCTGAAGGCCGATAAGCGCGATGCGGTGCTGGGGGCGCTGGAGCCCTCGCTGAATATGGGTGATCTGGCGGATGTGGACCTCGTGATCGAGGCCGTGTTCGAGCAGATGGATGTGAAGAAGGATATCTTCACCAAGCTTGATGGCATCTGCAAAGAGGGTGCGATCCTTGCGTCGAACACCTCCTATCTCGACATCAACGAAATCGCGGCGGTCACGAAGCGCCCGCAAGATGTGCTGGGGCTGCACTTCTTCAGCCCTGCGCATGTGATGCGGCTTCTGGAAATCGTGGTGCCGGACAAGACCGCAGCGGATGTTGTAGCGACAGGTTTTGCCTTGGCGAAAAGGCTGGGCAAGGTGGGCGTGCGCGCTGGCGTTTGTGACGGGTTCATCGGCAACCGCATTCTCGCGCATTACTCAAAAACCGCGTCTTACCTTGTGTTGGATGGTGCGAGCCCGATGCAGGTGGACAATGCGCTGGAAGGCTTCGGCTTTGCGATGGGGCCGCATAAGGTGGGCGATCTGGCGGGGCTCGACATCGGCTGGATGACGCGTAAGCGTAAGGCCGCGACCCGCGATCCGGCAGAGCGCTATGCGGGCGATGTGGCGGATAAGATTTGCGAGAACGGTTGGTTCGGCCGCAAGGCGGGCCGTGGCTATTACGTTTACGAGGGCGGTGCGACAGTGCCGAACGAGGAGACGCTCGCCATCATCGATCAGGTTCGCGCCGAGAAGGGCATCGCCCCGCGCAGCTTCACTGACGAGGACATCGTGGATCGCTACATGACCGCGATGATCGTGGAAGCGGCGCGCGTTGTGGAAGATGGCACGGCACGGCGGCCTCTCGACGTCGATATGGTATTCCTCTTTGGTTATGGCTTCCCGCGGTTCCGGGGTGGCCCGCTGCATTACGCGGACACGATCGGGGCGAAGGCGCTGGTGGAGCGCATCGAGGCCTATGCCAAGGAAGACCCGCATTACTGGCAGGTGCCCGCGATCCTCGCGCGCATGGCCAAGGATGGCGGCACGTTTGCAGATTTGAACAAGGAGGGCTGAGATGGACCTGAGCTATAGCAAGGAAGACATCGCATTCCGTGACGAGGTGCGTGCCTATCTGGCGGAAGCCCTGCCGACGCGCATCTCGGATGTGGTGCGTTCGGGCGGTGAGCTGACCAAGGACATCATGGAAGAGTGGCACGCCATTCTCCAGCGGAAGGGCTGGCTCGCGACGATCTGGCCGAAGAAGTTCGGTGGGCCGGGTTGGACGCCTGTGCAGCGCCATATCTTCGAAGAAGAATGCTGCCGCGCTTACGCGCCGCGCATCGTGCCCTTCGGGCTTTCGATGCTGGGGCCGGTGTTACAGAAGTTCGGCACGAAAGAGCAGCAGGATCACTACCTTCCGCGCATCCTTTCCGGCGAGGATTGGTGGTGCCAAGGCTATTCGGAGCCGGGGGCTGGTTCGGATCTCGCTTCGCTCAAAACCCGCGCCGTACGCGAGGGTGATGAGTGGGTGATCAACGGCCAGAAAACCTGGACTACGCTGGGCCAGCATGCCGACATGATTTTCTGCCTCTGCCGCACCAATCCGGAGGCGAAGCAGCAAGAAGGCATCTCCTTCATCCTCGTTGATATGAACACGCCCGGCATCGAAGTGCGCCCGATCCGCTTGATCGAAGGCGGGCATGAGGTGAACGAAGTGTTCTTCACCGACGTGCGGGTGCCCTATGGCAACCTTGTGGGCGAGGTCGACAAGGGCTGGACGATTGCCAAGTTCCTGCTGTCGCATGAACGCACGGGGATCGCTGGTGTCGGC
>RFUP01000279.1 GCA_009922885.1 Paracoccaceae bacterium | reverse complement strand
GCTTTCTCTTTGAAAATATCCCGGGGGAGCCGAAGGCGGGGGCAGAGCCCCCAAATCATCGGTTGCCGCTGCGGTCCAGTTTGGTGGAGAGGTGAATCAGGCTTTCGGAGCCTTTCACACCTTTGGCTTCCGCGATCCGGTCGAGCACATCGTCCAGCGCCTCTGTGGTTTCTGCGGTCAACTCGATCACAAGGTCCCAGCGTCCGGACGTTGTGTGGACGGATTTCACTTCTGAGAGCGATTTCAAGCGCGCCAGTACCGAAGGGCCTGTACGGGGTTCGATCTGCACCAAGGCTGTTGCGCGGATGGCGGGCGCAAGGGCTGTTCCGGGGATCAGCGTGTATCCTTTTATCGCGCCGTTGGTCTCCAGCCGATCGAGCCGGGTTTGTACTGTCGTGCGGGCAAGGTTGAGGCGGCGCGCCAGAGTGGCGATCGGGGTTCTGGCGTTCTCGGCCAACAGCGTGAGGAGGGACCGATCGGTTTCGTCTAATTGCATTCTATGGCCGTCACTAATGTAAGTTTCAGACTCAATATAGAAGAAATGACGCGTCTTTTCGAGAGGTTTTGCCGCCAGATTGGAGCTTAGAAAACCAATAATATGGGAGGCCAAAATGGAGCACGGTGTGTTGCAGGCGCAGCCGGATCAATGGCTGCGGAAGATGCTTCCGGATGAGCCGGTTGTTTTCTTTGATCCTGAGCTGTTGCAGGCCAATGCGCGGACCTTCATCGCGGGCTTTCCCGGTTTGGTTACCTATGCTGTCAAGGCGAACCCACGGCCGGAAGTGCTTGCCAATCTGGCTGCGGCAGGCATCCGTGCGTTCGATGTTGCTTCGCCAGAGGAAATGCGGGCGGTGCGTTCGGTTTACGGAAGCTGTGCGCTGCATTACAACAATCCTGTGCGATCGCTGGCCGAGGTGGGTGCTGCGGTTGCATATGGAGTTTCTTCGGCATCCGTCGATGCGTTTGGCGAGTTGGACAAGCTTGCTCCTTTGGTAGGGATCGAGGTGGCTGTCCGGTTTCGCCTCGATGTCGCCGGTGGGGCTTATGATTTCGGCTCGAAGTTCGGTGCCTCTGAGGCCGAGGCGGTTGAGCTATTGAAAGCCGTCAAGGCGCGGGGGTTTGTTCCGTCGCTTTGCTTCCATCCGGGCACCCAATGCCAGCGGCCGGAAGCCTGGGCGCGTTATATCGAGGCGGCGGGGCGGATTGCGCGATCTGCGGGTGTGGAGATCTTGCGCTTGAACGTCGGCGGCGGCTTTGCGTCGGACCGCGGGCAGGGGGCGCCCAACCATGGGGCTGTCTTCGCGGCGATTGAAGCTGCGGCGCGGAGGGCTTTCGGGGCTGCGCCCCCAGCGCTTCTTTGCGAACCGGGGCGGGCTTTGGCCGCGCCGGGTGTGGCGCTGGTTTTGCGCGTCAAAGCCGTGCGGCCGGATGGATCGCTTGTGTTGAACGACGGCATTTACGGTGGATTGGCGGAATGGCGGGACATGCCAGCGGGAGAGATGCGCCTCGTGACAGCGGATGGCGCAGCACGTGCGACATCGATGGCCCCTCGCGTGATTTGGGGGCCGACCTGCGATAGTCTGGATCGCTTGCCGTACCCCGTGGATCTGCCCGCCGATGTGCAGGCTGGGGATTACCTTTTCTGCCCCGGCATGGGAGCTTACAGCCAATCCATCGCGACACGGTTTAACGGTTACGGACCCGGAGACCCCGTTCTGGCGAGTATCGGCTCTGGACACTGACGCCGGAGAGCTTAGTCTCTGGCGCTGGGGAATACGAGCGCGAGGGACGAACCATGGACAAATTTGGAAAAAGCCAACCGATTCGACGGCTTGAAGATATTCGCTTCCTCACTGGAGAAGGGCGGTATGTGGAGGATGTGGTGCCCGAAGGCGCGCTTCATGCCGTGGTATTCCGCTCGCCCGTGGCGCATGCAAAGATTACCAATCTGGATGTTTCGGCAGCAGAGGAGGCGGAAGGCGTCGCCTATGTTCTGACCGGGGAAAAGCTCAAGGCGGCGGGCGTGACGGCCAATCTTTTCGCGGTTCTGGTGAAGAACCGGGATGGATCGGATGCGTCGGATGTACGCCGCGCTATTCTGGCGGAAGACAAGCTTATGCACGTGGGCCATCCGGTGGCTGTTGTTGTGGCGGAGACGCTGGAGCAGGCCAAGGATGCGGCGGAACTGATCGAACTCGACTACGACGAGTTGGAGCCGAAACTGGATTTTGCACCGGGCGGGCCTGTGATCCACTCGGAGGCCCCTGATAACCTCGCCTATGACTGGCATATCGGCAATGAAGAAGCTTTCGAGGCGGCGAAGGCGAAAGCGGCGCGCGTGGTGGAGCTGGAAGTCGAAGACAACCGCGTGATCGTCAATGCGATGGAGCCGCGCGGGGCCTATGCGGAGTGGGATGGCGAGCGTCTGCACCTTTGCTTCAACGGGCAGGGGGTGTGGATTGCCAAGGCGCAAATGGCACGTGTGCTCAATCTGAAGCCGGAGCAAGTGCGGGTGACCAACCCCGATGTGGGGGGCGGGTTCGGGATGAAATCGCCGCCCTATCCGGAATATTATGCTGCTGCCTTCTGCGCGATGCAGCTTGGCCGCCCTGTGCGCTGGATGAGCGAGCGGACGGAAGGGATGCTGTCGGATCACGCGGGGCGCGATCTGACCTCGGTGGCGCAGCTGGCGTTTGACGCCAACAATCGCTTGATCGGGTATCGCGTGGACACACGTTCGAATATGGGGGCATTCAACAGCCAGTTCGGGCAGATCATCCAGTCGAACCTTTTCGCGCGCGTATTGACGGGTGTGTATGACGTGCAAGCGGTCTATCTGCGGGCCAAGGCCTATTACACAAACACGACGCAGGTGGATGCCTATCGTGGGGCAGGACGGCCCGAGGCGATTTATTTGCTGGAGCGGATGATGGACCGCGCTGCGCGGGAACTGGGCGTTGACCCGTGGGAATTGCGCCGGATCAACTTCATTCCGAAAGCGAAATTCCCCTACAAGACCATCGTCAGCGAGACCTATGACGTGGGTGATTTCCTGCGTGTTCTGGGGGCGGCGGAAGAACGGTCGGATCGTGCGGGCTTTGCCGCGCGCAAGGCGGCGTCTGAAGCGCAAGGCAAAATGCGCGGTATGGGGCTTTGTTACTATATCGAAAGTATTTTGGGCGATCCTTCGGAGGGAGCCGCTGTCGAGTTCACCGAAGAGGGCGCGACGATTTATGTCGGGACGCAATCGAACGGGCAGGGGCATGAAACCGTTTATGCGAAGTTCCTGTCTGACCAGACGGGGATTCCGCTTGAGGCGATTACCGTGGTGCAAGGCGATAGTGACCAGATCAAGCAGGGTGGCGGCACGGGCGGTTCGCGTTCGGTAACGGTGCAAACCCATGCGACGCTCGAAGTCGTAAGCCAGATGGTGCAGGCGTTCTCGGCTTTCCTCGCCGAGAAGATGGGCGTGGCGGAAGACGCGGTCAGCTTCGATGACGAGCGTTTCCGTGCGCCCGGTTCCAATATGACACCGACGCTGCTGGAAGCCG
>RFUP01000278.1 GCA_009922885.1 Paracoccaceae bacterium | reverse complement strand
GGGGGCGCTGCCCCCCTCGGCCCTGACGGGCCTCACCCCCCGGGATATTTTGAAAAGAGAAAATATGGGCGCGGTCTTATTCGCCGAGGACCATCGGCTGAAGCACCACGACAGTGGGCCGCTCCGGTAGTGTTCTGAGCCCGACCTCGATCGACGCCCCGCGCCGGATTTCCACGGCGAAGCGTTCGGAGAGGCCGCCGAGGAAAAGGCTCAGCGTATGCGGGCCGAACCAGTGCATCGGGATCACCACCGAAGAGCGCAGGCGCTCGACCACGCGGATGATCGTGGGCAGATCGAGCGTCATGCCGCCATCCACGGGCACCATCACCACATCGAGCCGCCCGAGTGCTGCATATTGCGCCGCATCGGGTTCATGATGGAGATGGCCCAGATGGCCGATGCAGAGCCCTTCCACTTCGAAGACGAAGATCGAATTGCCGCCTGTTTCCACCCCGCCTGCGCCTCTGCGGATATCGGTGGGCACGTTGCGGATGAGCATTTCACCGAGATCGAGGTGATGATCGGCGGGCCCTTCCGCATCGCCCCAGCCTTTCAGCACATGGGGAATGCGGGGATCGGGCGCGGCTGTCCAATGGGTGCCATGGGCGTGGTTCATGGTTACCACGTCGGGCACCGCATCGATGAGCCCTGTCCAGCCGTTGTAATCGATGACGGCGCGCAAGCCGCCTGCTGTGCCGATGAGAAACATCGAGTGATCGATGTAGCTGATCCGCACGAGGCCTTCCGGTACCGGATCGCTGAACGCCACCTTCTGCACGAAAGCCGCGCCGGGAAGCGCATCGGCAATCGCGATGCAATGGCTGGGCCTTCGCCCTTCGGCCCATGCCATCCCCGGCAAAAGCAGGAGCAAGATCCAAAGACGCAGCATCGCGGCTCTCCCTTTCGGCTTATGAAAGCCTAACATGGACGGAGCGCGCGCGCCTCACGATGCCGTGAAGGCCACGCCTTTCAGGAGCCAGAGCGCCACACCCGCCAGCAGCACCGCGAAGCCTGAGTTCAGCACCTTCGCGCTCCGCTCCGACCTAAAGGCGCGCCCCATCTGATCTCCCGCCCAAGCCCAGAGCAGAAAAGCCCCCAAGTTGTTCAATGTGAACACACTCGCAATCCAGAGCACATTGGCCCATTGCGCCTCTCCCGCAGGCAGGAATTGCGCATAAAGCAGCGCCATGATCACATAGGCCTTCGGGTTCAGGAGAAGCAGGATTGCGCCATCGCCCCATGTGGCCCGTTTCGCCTCTGCGTCATCGCTCAAGGCACCTGCGCGCAGAAATTTCATCGAAAGCCAGAGCACATAGACCGCCCCCGCCACTTGCAGCGCCCCCATCAGTGCGGGGGCTTCCGTGAAGAGCGTGAGAAACCCGAAACCGATCGCCGCCGTCACACCCCATGTTGCCGCGTGATAGCCGATCAGCGCGGGCACTACGCCACGCACTCCGAAACGTGCACCCGTGGCGGCGAAGAACAGGTTCCCCGGGCCGGGGCTATAGGCCAAGGGCACAAGGAACAGGATGAATGCAACAAGATCGGGCATAGCGGCCTCCTTTCCAGAGACCTCCGATATGTGCGCTCGCGCGCCCTATTCCGACCCGTTTCTTGCGGTTTCGCTCAGTCGAGTCCGGTGCGCCCGCGCCGATCCAGCCGCAGCGCCGCGTAAAGCACATGCGTCCGCCAGCGCCCGTTGATTTCGAGATAGCTCTGCGCCACGCCTTCGTATTTGAAGCCCGACTTCTCCAGAAGCCCGCGCGAGGGCGCGTTTTCCGGCAGGCAGGCCGCTTCGAGGCGGCTTAAATCAAGATTGTGAAACGCATGATGCACCATCGCCACCAGTGCCTCGCGCATATAGCCGTTGCGCGCGTGCTCCTGACCGATCCAATAGCCGAGCGTGCCCGCCTTCGACGGCCCGCGCCGGATATTGTCGAGGGTGATCCCGCCGAGGAGCCGCCCGTCTTCCCGCCGTGCCAGCACCAAGGGCACCGCATTGCCCTGAAGAACCGATCGCTGCCCCCAATAGACCCGATTGGAAAAGCCCTTCCGCGTCAGGTGATCCGCCGCCCACAAGGGTTCCCACGGCGCAAGGAAGTCCATGCTGCCCCGCCGAAGCTCCACCCACTCGGCCATATCGGAATGCTGCAAAAGGCGCAGCGTCAGCCGCTCTGTTTCGATCCGCACTTTCTTTCGCGCGAAGATCATCAGGCCGCCCGCCGCTCCTTCAATGCCTCAAGGTTCGGCGCTCTCTTCACCGGCCCGTAAAGCGCCAGCGCCATCGACGCCCGCACCGCCATTTCTTCCGCATGGGCGCGCACATCGGCCACGCTCACCGCGTCGATCTTCTCGACCACTTCCGAAAGCTCCGGCACACGGTCCCAAACCTGCACCATGCGCGCCAAACGCTCGGCGCGCGACGAGGGGCTTTCCAGCCCCATCAGCATCCCCGCCTTCATCTGCGCCTGCGCGCGGCGCACCTCCGCCTCGCTCATATCGTCGGCAGCGCGCTTCATCTCGTCGATGGTGATCCGCATCAGATCGCCCAGATCTTCGGCCGACGTGCCTGCGTAAATCGTCATCAGGCCGGTATCGTCATAGGCCCCCGCCTGGCTCCAGATCGAATAGCAAAGCCCGCGCTTCTCGCGGATCTCCTGGAAGAGCCGCGAAGACATGCCGCCCCCCAAAGCCCCCGAATAGATCTGCGTCGTGTAGATATCCTTGCTGCGATAGGCCGGCCCTTCGAAGGCCAAGGCCACATGCGCCTGTTCGAGCTTCTTCACATGCCGCGCCTCGCCACCGATGAACCGCGCGGTGTCGAAAGGCTTCACGTTCAAGGGCGCCATATGCCCGAAAAGCTTTTCGGCCTCTTTCACCAGCGCATCGTGATCCACGGCACCCGCAGCGGCGAGGATCATCTGCCCCGGCCCGTAATGCTCGCGCACGAACAGCCGGAAGTCATCGGCATGGAACGCGCTCACCCGTTCTTCTGGCCCCAGAATGGTGCGCCCGATGGGTTGTTCGGGATAAGCCGCCTCTTGCAGCCAGTCGAAAATGATATCGTCGGGCGTGTCATAGGCCTGCCCGATTTCTTGCAGGATCACCCCGCGCTCGATCTCGATCTCGTTCGGGTCGAACGCCGGATTGAGCACGATATCGGCGATCACATCCAAGGCCAGCGGCACATCTGCCTCCAGCACCCGTGCGTAATAGGCGGTGCTTTCGCGGCTGGTGTAGGCGTTCAGATAGCCGCCCACATCCTCGATTTCCTCGGCAATCTGCAATGCCGTGCGCCGTGCGGTGCCCTTGAACGCCATATGCTCAAGGAAATGCGCAATGCCGTTCTGCTCCGAACGCTCGTCCCGCGCCCCTGCCGCCACCCAGACGCCGATAGAGGCCGATTGCAGCCCCGGCATATGTTCCGTGACCACGCGAAATCCGTTGGAAAGTGTGTCGAGGCGAACGGTCACTTGCGGCGATGCTCCCGCACATGCGCTTCCAGCGCGCCCAGATCATTGGCAATCCGCGTCACCCGCTCAGAGCGCTCGAAGAG
>RFUP01000277.1 GCA_009922885.1 Paracoccaceae bacterium | reverse complement strand
GTGCCTCCGGCTATGACATCTGCCAACAGGTCCGCCTTGACCCCGAACTGGCGCATATCCCTATCCTGATGATGACAGCCCGTGGTTCCGCCATCGAGCGTCGCAAAGGCCTCGCCTTGGGTGCGGATGGCTTCATCGCCAAACCTTTCGACATCAAGGAACTGAAATCCGAGATCCTGCGCCTCCTCACGGAGGGCCGTTCATGAACCCTCTCGCCCACCTTTCCCTCCGTGTCCGGATCTTTCTCTTCTTCGCCGCCCTCGCCATTGGTGCGGTCGCGGCCCTCTTTACCGGCCTCTATCTGGCCTATCACCGCCTCGCCGATGCTTCGCTCCTCGATCCCTTCGTGCAGGGTGGGATCGTCGCCGGTTTCGCCATTCTCGGGCTCCTCGCTTGGGTCTGGTATCTCTTCGACATGAACGTCGCCAAACCCATCGAAACCCTCGCGGGGGCTCTCCGCGCGCGCGCCCATGCCGATGGGGCAGGCGAGCTTGACGCCTCCGTCGCCCGATACCTCGGCGATCTCGCCCCCGCCGCCCGCGCCGCCGCGCGTCGCCTTGATGAAACCCAAAGTGCGCTGGCCATGGCCGTCGCCCGCGAAACCACACGCCTTGCCGAAGAAAAAGCCCGCCTCGAAGCCCTTCTGGCAGACGTGCCCGTTGGCGTGGTCCTCTGCAATCCCGGCCACGATATCGTCTTCTATAACGGCCCTGCCGTGCAGCTCTTGGGCGCTGCCAGCAGCACGCCCGGCCTTGATCGCACGCTTTTTGACACCTTGAACGACGGCCCCGTTCGCATGGCCTTCAACCGCCTCGTGGCCCTCCATGACGCCGAGGCCGCCACCGATTTCCTCTGCACCACGAAGGATGGCCTGCGCCTCCTCGCGGCGCGGATGCGCTTTCTCGGCGATGACGAGGGTGCCACAGGCTATGTGCTCACGCTGCGCGACGTCTCCGCCGAAAGTGCCCGCCATGCCTCCCGCGAAGCCTTCCTTGACGAGATCTTCGACCGCATTCGCCGCCCGGCCGCCGCCCTCACCACGCTCGCGGAAACCCTTTCGGGCACAGCAGCCCCGAAACTCGTGGCGGCCCTTCAGCAAGAATCGTCCGCCCTTGCCCAGTCGATCAAGGCATTCTCCACCCGCCGCGATGCGGCCCGCGTCACAGCCTGGCCACTGCCGCTCACCCGCGCATCGGATCTCGCCGAAGGCCTCAAGTCGGCGATGGAGGCGCAAGGCCTCGCCCTTTCCGCCACGATGCCGGACCTTTTCCTGCGCCTGAATGCCTTCGATGTGATGTCGCTCCTCGCGCAATGCGCCAAAGGCCTCACGGAGGCCGGCCATGCCACGGCTTTCGCCCTCTCGCTCCGCGAGGAAGAAGGCGGCGCAACGCTCTTGCTCTCATGGCAAGGTCAGCCATGCCCCATGGCACTGCTCGACCAGATGCTCGATGCCCCGGCCGCTGCGGGCAGCGTGCCTCTTCGGGCGATCCTCTCGGCACACCGTACCGATATCTGGCCCGAAACACACGAAGGCCGGCCCGCTCTGGCCCTGCCCATCCTCCGCATCCGCCACGCCACCCGCCGCCCCGATCCCGTGCCGCGTGCCGTCACCTATGACTTCGACCTTCTGTCCCGCGAACGCACGGCAGCGGTGTCTGGCGCGGCGCTCGACAGTCTGAACTACGTGGTCTTCGACACCGAAACCACGGGCCTCCTCCCCGAACAGGGCGACGAGATCGTCCAAATCGCGGCCATCCGTATTGTCAACGGTCGCCGCGCCGCGGGCGAAGTGTTCGACATGCTTGTCAATCCCGGCCGTAAAATCCCTGCCGCCTCCACCGAAGTGCACGGCATTTCCGATGCGATGGTCCTCGATGCGGCCCCCGTCTCCGAGGCCCTCAAACGCTTCCACCGTTTCGCCGAAGGTGCCGTCCTCGTCGCCCATAACGCGCCCTTCGACATGACCTTCCTCAAGCGCCGCGAAGCAGAGCTCGGTCTCAAATTCGACCACCCCGTGCTGGACACGGTGCTGCTTTCCGCCGTCGTCTATGGCCAGCACGAAGTCCACAGCCTCGATGCGCTCTCCCACCGCCTCGGGATCACCATCCCCGAAGAACTGCGCCACACCGCTCTGGGCGACACCGAAGCCACTGCAGACGCCTTCCTCCGCCTCCTGTCGATGATGAAAGGCCGCGGCATCCTCACCTTCGCTGACGCCCTCACCGAGGTCCGCAAACATGGGCGCTTGCTCAAGGATCTGAACTGAAATCGCTTTCTCTTTGCGAAATATCCCGGGGTCCGGGGCAGCGCCCCGGCGCTCTGCCATCCGTCGCGCGGAAACGAAACGGGCGCCTCTTGGGGCGCCCGTTCTGCATTACATGTTCGGGTAGTTCGGCCCGTCACCACCCTGCGGCGTGACCCAGGTGATATTCTGGCTCGGGTCCTTGATGTCGCAAGTCTTGCAATGCACGCAGTTCTGGAAGTTCACCACGAAGCGCGGGTCCTTGCCCTCTTCGCGCACCACTTCGTAAACGCCTGCCGGGCAATAGCGCTGCGCCGGCTCGTCATATTTCGGCAGGTTCACCGAAATCGGCACCGAGGCGTCCTTCAGTTGCAGGTGCGCAGGCTGCTCTTCCGCGTGGTTGGTAAACGAGAACGCCACGTTGGTCAGACGGTCAAACGAGAGCTTCCCATCCGGCTTCGGATAATCGATCGGCTTGAACTTCGCCGCTTCACCCGTCGCTGCCGCATCGGTCTTGCCGTGCTTCAGCGTGCCCAGAAGCGAGAAGCCGAAGGTGTTGGTCCACATGTCGAACCCGCCTGCCACGAGCGAGGCCAGAAGTCCGAACTTCGACCACAAAGGCTTCACGTTCCGCACCTTCTTCAGGTCTTTCCCGATCGCCCCCTTGCGCACGTCCCCTTCGTAATCCGAAAGCTCGTCGCCCGAACGGCCCGCCTGGATCGCCGCATAAGCCGCTTCCGCTGCCGCCTTGCCCGAAAGCATCGCGTTATGGTTGCCCTTGATGCGCGGCACGTTCACCATGCCCACCGAGCAGCCCAGAAGCGCCACACCCGGTGCCACCATCTTTGGCATCGACTGGTAGCCACCTTCGGAAATCGCCCGCGCGCCATAAGCCACGCGCTTCCCGCCTTTCAGCAGCTCCGCCACCATCGGGTGATGCTTGAAGCGCTGGAACTCCATGTAGGGGAAGAGATGCGGGTTCTCGTAGTTCAGGTGCACCACGAAGCCCACGTAAACCTGGTTGTTGTCGAGGTGGTAGATGAACGAGCCACCGCCCGCGTTCCCGCCCAGAGGCCAACCCATCGTGTGGGTCACTGTGCCTTCCTTGTGCTTCGCGGGGTCGATCTCCCAGATCTCTTTCATGCCGATGCCGAACTTCTGCGGGCAATGGCCTTTCGACAGTTCGAACTTCGCGATCACTTCCTTCGAGAGCGACCCGCGCACGCCTTCCGCGAGGAACACATACTTGCCGTGCAGCTCCATCCCCGGCTCGTAGCCGTCACCCGGCGTGCCATCGGGGTTCTTGCCGAACTCGCC
>RFUP01000276.1 GCA_009922885.1 Paracoccaceae bacterium | reverse complement strand
CTCCCCGATCAGATCGGTCTCCACCACCTCGCCTTCCAGATAGAGCGGCACTTTGCCCGGCACCGGCACAACAGTGGCCTGAAGCCCCGGCAAGAGCGCGAAGGGCTGGCCCACCTCGATGGCGCGGCGCGGCACCAGATCAGGGTTCACAGCCCCGAAAATCGGGTTCTGGGCCAGAACCTCGTGAATGGCTTTCGTGGCAAAGAGCGTGAAAGGCGTGGCTTCCCGCAGCGACAAAAGGCCGACCACATGGTCGATATCCCCGTTCGTCACCAAGACCGAAGCCACTGGCGATCCGCGCAGCCCTTGCGGCGCCAGTTCCGACACCTGCGACAACTGCACCCGCAAATCCGGCGAGGCATTGAGAATTGCCCATGACCGACCATCGGCAGAGACTGCCAGAGAAGATTGCCCGGACGAAGGGATCACCCCCGCCCGGGCATCCTGACAGTTACGGCAGCCACAGTTCCACTGCGGCAACCCCCCACCGGCGGCCGCGCCGAGGATCCTGACAAGCATCCCGCGCAGCCTCCCTTTCGGTCCGCCTTAGCGCAGGTCGCGCTCGTAATCGCGGCCTTCGTCCTCGGCAGGCGCGTACATGTTGATTTCCATGCCGCAGTTCACTTCGCGTAGAATCGGTGCAGTCCAGGCCATGTTTTCCTCCCGATAATGGCTTTGCCCCTGAAGCCTAAGCGAGAGCACCGATTTGCCCAACACTCCTTTGGTCGTAGTCCGGAAGGCACGGAAGGGGGCGCTGCCCCCTTCCGTGCCTTCCGGGGCTCACCCCTGGGATATTTTGAAAGAGAAAGGGTGAGACCTTCGTCTTATGTTCCAAGGTGCGGCGCGGGATTAGCCTCTGGGCCATGCGCGCGGTTCTTCTTTGCCTTTATTTGATTCTGCTCGGTTTCTCCGCGTCTGCGGAGACGCTCAAGCGCGAGGCACTGGCGCAATTGGTCGTGCCGCCCTTTGCTTTGGGCGAGCCTGTGAATGACAAGGGCGTTTACGCGATTCTGAATTCCGGCGGGGCGGCGGCGGGCTATATTTTCGAGACCGAACCTTTGGCCCCCATGCCCGGCTTTTCGGGTGCGCCGATCAATGTGCTGGTGACGCTCGATCTGGAAGGCCGTTTTCTTGACGCGCGTCTCTTGCACCATAACGAGCCAATCTTCGTTTCGGGCCTTGGCGAAGCCCCCTTCCATGCCTTCATGGAGCAGTATCGCGGGCTGTCCATCGGTGACAGTATCGTCGTTGGCACGCCCTATGGCGGTGCTTCTGCGGGATCGTCGCTGGTCTATCTCGATGGTGTCACCAAGGCGACCGCGAGTGTGCGGATAGCCCATGAGAGCATCATGGCAGCCGCTTTGGCCGTGGCGCGGGAGAAAATGACGGGGGTGAACCTGCGCCCGCCCTCGCGGCCAGATCCGGCCTATGAAGAAGCGCTCGATTGGCCCGCGCTGGTGGCCCAAGGGCTGGTCAGGCGCCATCAGGTCAGCAATGCGGAGGTTGATGCGCTTTTCGCCGGAACGGTCTGGGCCGATGACGATGCGGAGGCGCGCGCGGCTCCAGATGCGCCCTATCTCGATCTCTGGGTGCTCGATCTCGGGCCGACGTCGCTGGCGCGTGCCGCCCTCTCTGGCGACACCTTCCGTGATTTGCAGCGTTTTCTCTCCGTTTCCGAACATGACGAACCGCTTCTTGTCATCGACACCGGGCGGCATGGGCTCGTCAGCCCCAACTTCGTGCGCAACACTGCCCCTGACTGGCTTTCGGCGGAACAGGGTGGTTTGCCCGTGGCGCTGCGGGACTCGGATCTCTTCGTCGAACTGGCCGAAGGTGCGCCCGAAGGGGTGGCGATGATCCTGCGCACGGATCGCCGCCTCGGCTTTGATCCCGCATCCCCTTGGACGCTCCACGTGTCCGCCGTGCGCGCGCATGGCATGTTCCAACCCGAGATCGGCCAAGTGACTTTGAGCACTGAAATTGCGACGCCCGAGCGCTTCTTTCTGCTTCCCGAGATGCCACGCGTGGTGCCGCCATGGCGTGAGGCGATCCGTGGCCGCCAGGCCGATCTCCTCGGGCTCGCAGGGTTTCTCCTCCTCCTCTTGCCACTTCTCTATTGGGGCCAGAGCCGCCTAGCCGGGCATCGCTATTTCACGCGGGTCCGGCTTGCGGTTCTCGCCCTCGTCACTGGATTTATCGGCTGGTGGGGGCAAGGGCAGCTTTCCATCGTCACTGTGCTCGGGGTGATCCGCGCCGCGTGGGAAGGGGGCAGCTACGCCTTTCTCGTTTACGATCCCTTCTCGCTACTGGTCTGGGGGGCGGCGATCCTAGGGTTTTTCCTCTGGGGTCGTGGTCTCTTCTGCGGCTGGCTCTGCCCTTTCGGCGCGCTTCAGGAGTTCGCCCACCATCTGGGCCGTGCCCTGCGCCTGCCGCGATGGGAGCCTTCGGCGGCATGGGATGCGCGGCTGAAAAGCCTGAAATACCTCGTGCTCGCCAGCCTGATCGCCGTGGTTTTCTTGGTCCCCGCCTATACCGAGAAGGCCGCGGAAGTAGAACCGTTCAAAACCGCGATCACCACGTTTTTCCTGCGCGAATGGTATTACGTCGCCTATGCGGCGGGGCTTCTCCTGCTCTCGATGGTCACGTTCAAAGGCTTCTGCCGCTACATCTGCCCCTTGGGCGCGGTCATGGCCATCGGCGGCGCTTTGCGCCTGCGCCGTTGGATCCCGCGCCGCGTTGAATGCGGCAGCCCCTGCCAGCTATGCAAGGTGCGTTGCGCCTACGGGGCAATCCAGAAATCCGGCGCGATCACGTATTCCGAATGTTTCCAGTGCCTTGACTGCGTCACCATCCATGACGATCCGGCCCTATGCGTGCCCTTGGTGTTGAAAGCGAAAGCCCAACGGAAGGTGGCAGCGCGATGATTTCCCGGCGGCGGTTTCTCACTATTCTCGGCGCATCCGTGCTGGCTTCTCCTGCAAAAGCCGCGTGGCAAGGGCGCGCCTTGGGTGCGGAAGCGCGGCTCGAACTCTCGGGCGCGGGTGCCAAAGAAGCCTTGCATGAGGTGCAGGCGATCCTTACCCGCACCGAGGCGCTTTTCTCGCTCCATGATCCGGCATCAGCGCTGGCCCGCCTCAACCGCGCCGGGCACCTCGCGCCGATGCCACCAGAAATGGCCAGCCTCTTCGATCTGGTCGATCAGGTGCATGACGCCACGAGAGGCGCATTCGATCCCACAGTGCAGCCTGTTTGGCGCGCCTTGGCGGAGGGACGCCCGCAAAAGGCCCCCATCGGCTGGCAGCACGTCAGCCGCGAGGGGCAAACCATCCACCTCGGCCAAGGCCAGGCCCTCACCCTTAACGGCATCGCACAAGGCTGGGCGACCGATCAGGTCGCACGCTGCCTGCGCCAACGCGGGTTCGGTGACTTGCTCGTGGAGGTTGGTGAATTCGCAGCCCTCGGCGGGCCCTTCGCCGTCGATATCGAGGATCCGGCGCATGGCCGCCTGGCCACCCGCCGCCTCACGGATCGCGCCATCGCCACCTCTTCGCCCCGCGCACGAGCGTGGC
>RFUP01000275.1 GCA_009922885.1 Paracoccaceae bacterium | reverse complement strand
CTCCATGAAGGCTACGATGAGCCAGAAACCCTCCATTCCGCAATATGCCTAAAATGTCCCATGGGTGCTGACGTCAGACACCCATAAAGCATTACAGAAAGAAGGATGTAGCGGGGAGTGCAGTGTGTAAAGCAGTCGGTCAGCGCTGAGGAAGAGGAAGGTCGTGTAATTCGTTCAGAAAGTGCGCGAGCGGGACAACCCGATTACCATCCTCGAGGTTATTATCGTCAAATAGCCCGATCTCGATCGCGAATTGCTCGGGGTTCTTTGTTTTTGGTTCGCGTAGCTTGGCCGAATGGGCATTCATGTTTTTCGGGCCTCCCTTGGGCAATGCCATCCAAGGCTTGCAAATCCTGTGCCATCGTTGCGCGTTAGGTCAAAGTCACCGATGTGATCATTGCAGCGTTAAGTTCAATATTTTCGCCAAGCGAAACGAAGGCTGCGTTCAGCACATCTCGGATCCGCAAGGAAAGTTGTTCGCGGACAGCGGGATCACGGATTTCGTCTTCGGTCATGCCTTGCATTTGTTCCAAGACTGCCGGACGCAATTGCACCTCTAGCTCTTGAAGCCGCAAGATATTTGCGTCACCAACTAACGGCGAACCGAAGACCGAGACTGATACCTCCATACTGAAAAGCCGACTTGTCGTGCCAATATTGCCTGAAAATGGCATTGAGAAACTGAAATAGCGGTAAGCGGGTGGAATAATGCTCCCGTCGCCATCCTGCTTAACGGTTTCATCTTCAGCCATTGGGTCAGGATCGTTGTCGGGCTCCGCTTCGGGTTCGGGCGGCGCAACCAACCCGTTCGCGATGCGATAGGTTTCAAGCCGATTGGTTTGGGGGGCCAACGTCATGTGACCGGCTGCAAAAATGCCGAATATGACAGCAGGCGGCCCAACATATAACAGCCCGGTTCGAATTTTTCTAAGCACGGTCCACCCCGCTTGAATGACCAAGAAGTATGGTATCGCCTTTCAAAATTCGAGCCGAATGACTTTTGTCGTCAAATTTTTGACGAAGGCTCGCAATGGTGTGGTTCTTGCTCGTTAGATTGCATGAAAATCCGAGGTGACATTTTGAATAGGGCCGAAGCATTGCGCCAGACGTTCTTTGCGGCGGTTGTCGCAATTACCTACATGACGGCCACCACATTTGTAGCCAACGCAGACCTGGCTCCCGACTGTGAATCTATGGCTGCCCGTATCGGCGCTACCGCGGGTTTACCGGAGGGTCTTTTACCTGCGATCGCGCGGATAGAATCTGGACGACGCCTGGGTCGAACAGTGCGCGCTTGGCCGTGGACTTTGAACCATGCTGGCAAGGGGCTTTATTTCGAGACACGTTCTGAAGCCCTTGCCTATTTACGCCAGACAGTTGCTGAAGGGCCGCGCAACATAGATGTGGGGTGTATGCAGATCAATTATTATTGGCATAGTACCAAATTTCCCTCTGTCGAAGTGATGATCGACCCAGAGACCAATATCCGCTATGCTGTCCGCTTCTTGAAAGAACTTCATGCCACAAAAGGCTCTTGGGAGGCAGCGGTAAAGCACTATCACTCCCCCGACCCTGATCGCGGTGCGCGCTATCATCGTGCTTTCGAAACGGCGCGCGCGGCCATCGATCCTGATGTGGCGGGGCGCGGCGATGTGATGTCGGCCTCTGGTGCTGCAACCCTGAGCAGGGGCGAGGCGATGCGCGCGGGCGGCTTGTTCGGCCAGGCCTTGATGGGGTCGCGCGATGCCACCGTCCCCTATGGTGCAATCGTGACAACCGATGCGGGTGCGCCGCCAAACGATGCGACGGAGAATGCCTATGCGGCTCTTTTGGCGCTTTTGGCGGAGCGTGATGGAGCGGCGCAAAGACCTGTTGTGCTGCATCGCGATTGACTAACAAGCTCTGCAACTTGCTGATCACCTCTGCCATATCCGCGTCTTCGATCCCGGCACGGGTCTCGGCGACCACAAGTGCTTTGCGCGCCAGTGCCTCGGATTGGATATCGGCGGCATTGTAGTTTGCGCCGATACGTGCGCGCTGTAGCGCCAGATGCTCGATCCCGGATTGGATCATGCCAATCGATTTGCCGATCTCATGATCGGCATCGGCCAAGATGCGGCCCGGCCCCGACGCAACGTTCTGCCCATCAAGCGGCGTGATGGTCATGCCCGTTGTGATGGGCGTGGTCGCGACACGCATCCCTGCGATGTGGTAATCGTGAAAGCTGATCGTGCCACCACCTTGGGCGGTCAGGATGACTGCCTGCGTGTTTGTATCTGCTGTGGCCTGTAACCCCGTGGCTTGGCTCGTTGCATTGATTGCATCGACCAAGGCATCGGTTGCACCTGCGACCAACTCTGCCGAGATCCGCGCCGAACCAAGCGGCCCGGTGATAGTAAAGGCATGCAACTGCGGATCGCGGCCCGTGGCAACCTCGAGACGCGCCCGCCCACCCGACAGGCTCATTGACGTCTCAGCCTCGTCGGCCGTGTCGAGGGCTGCTGAAAGACTTGCGAATATGTCGAATACCGAGACTGGCCCTGTCGGGGTTTCGACCCGCATGAAGGCATCGGCACCACTGATCCCGGTCGCCAACATCAGCCCATCCGCGGCCAGTACAGCGCTTTGGCCGCTATCACCCGCATAGGTAACTGCGCCTGTGCGATCCTTGACGAAGGGTGTATCGCGCATCACGAAGCCGCCGAACAAGGCCTGGCCCCGGTCATCGGCAGTATTGGCAAGGCCGATCATGCTTTCGCGCAATTGGTCGATCTCAGCACGGATCGCTTGGCGGTCGAGTTGGGAATTCGTCCCATTGGCGGCCTGAATCGCCAGTTCATTGGCGCGTATCATGATCGTTTGGACGCTTTCGAGCACCGTATCGGCAAGGCCAAGCCGGGTTTTGGCCGCACCGATATTGTCGGTGAAACGCCCGACATCGGCCTCGAGATCCTTGACCGATGCCAAGCGCGCGGCCGCAACAGGATCTTGCGAGGGGCGGAGATCCTTTTTGCCAGTTGCGATCTGTTCTTGATAGGCGTTTGCCTGCTCGGTCAGCCGTGCAATCCCGCGGATGGCCTGTTCATTGAACGTTTTGGTACTGATCGGCATCGAAGCCTCCGATTACGAGATTGCGTTAAGCAAGGTGTCGAGGAGTTCCCCAGCCGTCCGCAACACGCGCGCAAGCGCTTGATAGGCTTGCTGTTGTTCAAGCAGGCGCGCGGCTTCGTCGTCAAGGTTAACCCCTGAGTACTCAGCCTCCAATTCCACCGCCGCATCGCGCCGTGCTTCGGCTCCACTTTGGGCGATGGTGGCGCTGCGTGTCTCGGCCCCGGTATTGGTCACAAGGGTTGCGAATTCGGCACCGAAACCGCCCAAACCTGTGCGGGCATTGCGTTCGCCAAGCGCAAAGAGTGCGAGCGCGTTGCGGGCATCGCCCGTGCCATTTTGGTTTTCCCGCACATAGAATCGATCACCCGTTTCCAATGGGCCGTCGAGCGCAAAGCGCATGCCATAGGCGTTAAAGGTGCCATCCTCGGCCAAGGTGCGGGTGGCCAATGAATGACCCGTGGCGCGGTCA
>RFUP01000274.1 GCA_009922885.1 Paracoccaceae bacterium | reverse complement strand
GCTGACGTAAATGCCCACGTCCTTCATCTTGTAGAGAAAGAACACAACGCCGAGCAGGAACAGGATATGATCGTAACCCGTCACCATGTGTTTGGCACCGAGATACATGAAGGGGATGATGTTCACCCCCCAAATTTCTTGAATGTAGCCCGCATCACCTTCGGTGACGTTATGGGCCGCTGCGGCTGATGCGAAGAGCATCGCAACAGCAAAGGCAGACAGGATGGCTGCAAGGAAGGATTTCCGATGCATCAAGCTGTCCGAAAAAACGGATTGCATGAGTTACTCCTAGAATTGTCCATTTTGGTTGAGTATCGCCGAGGCGGCAAACTCATGCGCGGGGGGGACGCTCTAGTCGGAAATGCGGCGGGGCCCAATCGCTGCGCGCTATTCTCCGCCAGTCCACACTGGTTTCGCCAAACGCCTCGCCAGAGCGATTAGGTAACAGAACAACATGCGAATGGTCGTGGTCGGCCACATCATGACTGTGCCCATGCAGTGCCCAAATCAAATCCTCTTCAAAGACATGGGAATGGCCGTGGGTTTGGACCATTTCCGCATGTTCTTGTAGGGTCTGGATAACCGACGGGACATGGGAATTGCTTGGAGCCAGTGTCCAGAGGACGAGCGCAAAGCATGACAAAGCGAACAATACCTGACGCAACGCGCGCGACATGTCTTCGCAATTGCTCATCGGGCAACCTGTTCCTTCGTGCCGTAAGTCACACATACTGCTTCTTGCGCCATCCTCTAGGGGAGGATAGCGATGTGATATGTCAAATTCGCATCATCACGCAAGCCACCCTAAGGTCGTATCCCGGCTGAAACGCGCCGAGGGGCATTTGCGCTCAGTCATTTCGATGATCGAGGGCGGCAAACCCTGCCTTGAGATTGCCCAACAACTGCAAGCCGTCGAAAGCGCTATCCGGAATGCCAAACAAGCCTTGATCCATGACCATATGGATCACTGCCTGAGCGGGGATAGTTCCCACGACAAAGCAGAGTTGAAGGCGATTTCCAGGTATCTATGAGGAACTCCATGTTCGAAATTCTCTCAGATCGCGCCTATCGACACCTTTTCCTGGCGCAGGTTGTTGCGCTTCTCGGGACCGGTCTTGCAACCGTCGCGTTGGGACTATTGGCGTATGATCTGGCGGGGGACGGGGCCGCAATGGTGCTGGGCACCGTCTTCACGATCAAGATGGTCGCTTATGTGGGCATTGCACCTGTAGCAGGCGCTTTTGCCAACCGCGTAGACCGCAGGAAGCTTCTAGTTGCGCTCGACGTCGTGCGTGCAGGCGCAGCGCTTTGCCTTCCCTTCGTGTCAGAGGTTTGGCAGGTCTACGTGTTGATCTTCTTCCTCCAATCAGCCTCTGCCGCGTTCACACCAATTTTTCAGGCAACGATCCCCGATGTTCTGCCAGAGGAGGCGCGCTATACCCGTGCCCTGTCACTCTCGCGGCTGGCCTATGACCTGGAAAATATCGTCAGCCCGACGCTTGCCGCTTTGTTGCTCGCAGTCATGAGCTACAACACCCTGTTTCTTGGCACGATGGCTGGTTTTCTAGCGTCAGCACTGTTCGTCGTTTCCGTTTTCCTCCCCAGTCCGAAACCAGAGGCCCCGCGCGGCATCTACGACCGAACGACACTCGGTCTGCGTATCTATCTTGCCACCCCACGCTTGCGCGGCCTCCTGTCACTGAACCTTGCCGTCGCATCGGCGGGGGCAATGGTGCTCGTGAACTCGGTTATCTTAGTCCGTGGGGAATTGGGCCTTTCCCAAAGTGCGCTTGGATGGACGATGTTCGCTTTCGGCGCAGGCAGCATGATGGCCGCACTTCTGCTGCCACGACTTCTCGACAACGTGAAAGATCGCCCTGTCATGTTTGGTGGCGCGTGGCTTATGGTTGCGACACTTCTTGGCTTCGCCGCAACCGTCTCGTTTTTTGGCATAAGCTGGAGCACTCTTCTCCTTGGGTGGTTCTTGATCGGTCTTGGATATTCGATTGTCCAAACCCCTTCAGGTCGCCTTTTGCGAAAGTCCGCGCACGCCGAGGATCGACCTGCCGTTTTCGCAGCCCAATTTGCCCTTAGCCATGCGTGCTGGCTGCTTGCCTATCCGCTCTCCGGTTGGCTTATGACCCGTTTCGGGACCGTCCCAACGCTCCTGATCCTAGCTGCGGTGGCGCTTGCAGGCATTTTCGCTGCACTGAGGTTTTGGCCCGCCGACACGGCAGACGATGTGGAACATACACATGACAATCTGCCCCCAGATCATCCGCACCTTCAGGGGCATAAACGACACTCCCATGCCCTGATCATCGATGATGCCCACCCCCATTGGGGATCGCATTATTCAGATGCCGGGAGATGCCGCGAAGAAATTGTTTAGGGTGTTGATTTTAATATACAATAGAGGCGGAAATATTCGCTCGGGAACTGCGGACAATCACGAGCTCTTCCCTCAGCGCCCTTTGAAGACGCCTACCGGGGCACCGGCCTGCACGGACCTTATGCCCCGCCGCCTGAGAGACGGGGCATAAAGCCAATCAAGGGATGAGGCGGGCGATGATGAGATCGGCTGCTTCTTCCGGGGTCATTTCCGTGGTGTCGATGCGGATTTCGGCGTTATCGGGTGCCTCGTAGGGGCTGTCGATGCCTGTGAAGTTCTTCAGCTGCCCTGAGCGCGCCTTTGCGTAGAGGCCCTTCACGTCACGGGCTTCGGCCACTTCGAGGGGGGTGTCGACGAAGACTTCGATGAACTCGCCGGGCTGCATCATCGAGCGGACCATGTTCCGCTCGGAGCGGAAGGGCGAGATGAAGGCAGTGATCACGATAAGGCCCGCGTCTGTCATCAGCTTGGCCACTTCGCCGACGCGACGGATGTTTTCCACGCGGTCGGCTTCGGTGAAGCCAAGATCCTTGTTCAGCCCGTGGCGGACGTTATCGCCGTCGAGGAGGAAAGTGTGGCGGTTCATCCGCGCCAGTTTCCTCTCGACGATATTCGCGATGGTCGACTTGCCCGAACCGGAAAGGCCCGTGAGCCAGAGCACGGCGGGCTTCTGGTTCTTCATCGCCGCGTGGCTTTCTCGGGTGATATCTGTCGCCTGCCAGTGGATGTTCTGGGCGCGGCGGAGTGCGAAGTGGATCATGCCAGCCGCAACGGTGCGATTGGTAATCTTGTCGATCAGGATAAACCCGCCAAGGTCACGATTTTCAGTATAGGGGGCGAAGGGGATTTCGCGGTCGGTGGTGATATTGGCGATGCCGATCGCGTTCAGATCGAGGGTCTTCGCCGCAAGGTGTTCCTGCGTGTTGACGTTGATCTCGTATTTCGGCTGGTGGACCGTGGCGGAAACGGTTTGCGTGCCGATCTTCAGGAAATAGGCCCGGCCCGGAACCATCTCGACTTCGTCCATCCAGACGAGCGCGGCTTCGAACTGATCGGCCACTTCGAGGGGAGCTTGGGCCGCGACGATGACCTGACCGCGCGAGCAGTCGATTTCATCGGCGAGTGTAATGGTGACGGATTCGCCCGCGACGGCGGGTTTATCCTGATCGACAAGATTACCAATCGCACCGTTGCGGCTGGCATGATCCACTTCGCAC
>RFUP01000273.1 GCA_009922885.1 Paracoccaceae bacterium | reverse complement strand
GGCCGCACCATTTTCGAATCCGTTGGTGGCACCTTGGCCCATGAAACCCTGAAAGCAGGCGATCTGCGTGGCCGCTATCTCGAACGCCTCGCCGAGCGCCAAGACACGCTGCGTTCGCTCGCGCGAGCCACTGGCTGGCGTTTCAACACGCACCACACTGGCGATGCGGCCCAATCCGCGCTGCTCTGGCTCTGGGGCGCTCTTTCGGGGAGCACCACCGCATGATCTTGGGCCCCATCGGGTTCACAAGCCCGCTCCTCCTCTGGGCCTTGCTGGCACTGCCCCTCCTCTGGCTCATCCTTCGCGCCGTGCCGCCCGCACCGATCCGCCGCCGCTTCCCGGGTGTGGCGCTCCTCTTGGGCCTCAAGGACGAGGACCACGTTTCCCACCGCACCCCGTGGTGGCTCCTTTTCCTGCGGATGCTGGCTGTCGCCGCCGTGATCGCAGGCCTCGCAGGCCCGATCCTCAACCCCTCCACCGAACGCATCCCGCGCACGGGGCCTCTCCTTCTGGTGATGGATGGCGGATGGGCGGGCGCACAGGACTGGGCGCAGCGCGGCGAACTCGCGGACAAGCTTCTCGCGGAAGCCTCCCGCGCGGGCCGCACCGCCGCCGTGATGCGCCTAACGCAACCGGAACCCCCCGAATTCCTCGCCGCCGAAGTCTGGCGCGGCCGCATGCCGGGATTGGCCCCGCTGCCATGGTCGCCCGATGCAACCGCCATAGAGGCGCTGCCAGACGGCAATTTCGAAACCCTCTGGCTTTCCGACGGCAAGGCCTTCCAAGGGCAAGATGCGCTCCTCGCTGCCCTTGAGGCGCGCGGACCCGTGCGGGTTTACCAAGGCGCGAGGCCAGCCATGGCGCTCCGCCCCGCCACCGTTGAAGGCGACGCACTCCGCCTCACAGCCGCGCGCCTCTTGCCCGGCCCGGCACGCGAGATCACCGTTACCGCGCATGGTTTAGACCCCGCAGGCACCCCCCGTATTCTGGCAAGCCTTCCCCTGACCTTCGAGGACGGCGCAACCGAGGCCACCAACCTCCTCTCCCTCCCCGCAGAATTGCGCGCGCGCGTTACACGGTTTGAAATCGAAGGCCTGCGTTCCGCCGGAGCCATCACCCTTTCCGACGACAGTCTCCGCCGCCGCGAAGTAGCCCTGATCGCGGGCCGGGATGACCGCGAAGGCCTCGAACTTCTCTCGCCACTCCATTACCTCCGCAAAGCCCTCGCGCCTTCTGTGGATCTGATCGAAGGCGCCATCACCGATGTTCTGCCCGCCAATCCCGACGTGATCGTGCTGGCCGACGTTGCGACGCTCTCTGGGGCCGAGCAGTCCGGCCTGATCGAATGGGCCGAAAAGGGCGGGCTTCTCTTGCGCTTTGCAGGCACCCGCCTCGCCGCCTCCGATGTGAGCCGCCAGAGCGAAGACCCGCTTCTGCCTGTCCGCCTTCGCGCAGGCGGGCGCACCGTGGGTGGGGCGATGAGTTGGGGCGAACCGAAAGGCCTCGCCCCCTTTACCGAAACGTCGCCCTTCTTCGGCCTCCCCGTGCCCGAGGATGTCCGCGTCAGCGCTCAAGTGCTCGCCCAGCCAGACCCGACGCTGGCCGAGCGCGTCATCGCCCAATTGGCCGATGGCACGCCCCTCATCACCCGCAAGCGCATTGGCCAAGGTCAGGTCGTCCTGATCCACGTCACCGCCAATGCCGAATGGTCCACCCTGCCGATCTCGGGCCTCTTCGTGCAGGTGCTCCAGCGCCTCGCTGTATCGTCTTCCACCACGCAGCCCGCCCCCGAAGATCTTGCCGGAACAGTCTGGCAGGCCGCAGAAGTCATGGACGCTTACGGGCGGCTCTCGGACGCAGGCACTCTTCCCGGTGTCGCAGGCGAAACCCTCCTCTCCGCGCCCCTTGGCCCCGACCTCCGCCCCGGCCTCTACCAAGGCGAAGAGCGCAGCCTTGCACGCAACGCCTTTGGCGCGGAAGAGCGCCTCGATCCCATTACATGGCCCGCCCGCATCCCTGTCGAAGGCCTCGCAAGAGCTGCAGAAACTCCGCTGACAGGCTATCTCTTGGCCCTCGCCCTCTTGGCCCTCGTGGCAGATGTTGTGGCCTCTCTCGCCCTCTCCGGCAGGCTTCGCGCCGCCCGCGCCTTGGCACCGCTCCTTCTCGTGGTCTTCCTCCCCCGCGAACCCCTCGCCCAAACCACGGACGACGCCTTCGCGCTCGCTGCCACCGAAGAAACCGTTCTCGCCCATGTCCTCACGGGCGACCGCGCGCTAGACCGGATGGCACAGGAAGGCCTGCAAGGCCTCTCCGATGTGCTTTTCTTCCGCACCTCGGTCGAACCCGGCACCCCGATTGGCCTCGACCTCGAAACCGACGAAATCGCGCTCTTCCCTTTTCTTTACTGGCCCGTCTCGCCGAACCAGCCCGCCCCCTCGGCGGAAGCCTATGCCAAGCTCAACCGTTACCTTCGCGCGGGCGGGATGATCCTGTTTGACGCCCGCGATGCCGATGTGGCGGGCTTCGGATCGGCCTCTCCCAACGGGCGCAAACTGCAAGCCCTTGCGGCGCCTCTCGACATTCCGCCGCTCGAACCACTGCCACAAGATCACGTGCTCACCCGCACCTTCTACCTCCTGCAAGACTTCCCCGGCCGCTACGCCAGCCGCGATGTCTGGGTCGAAGCCGCCCCACCCGGTGCCGAACAGGTCGAAGGCATGCCCTTCCGCAACCTCAACGATGGCGTGACACCCGTTGTGATCGGCGGCAACGACTGGGCCGCCGCATGGGCCTCCGATGATCGCGGCAACCCGATTTATCCTGTCGGTCGCGGCCTCTCAGGCGAACGCCAACGCGAGTTGGCTTATCGCTTCGGCGTCAACCTTGTGATGCATGTGCTCACCGGCAACTACAAATCCGATCAGGTGCACGTGCCTGCATTGCTCGAAAGGCTCGGCCAATGAGCGGCGAAGTGATTTTTGATCCCCTCGTGCCGCTCTGGCTCCTGATCGCGCTGGCAGTCATTGCCTTCGCGGCCACCTCGCTCGCCGTCTGGAAGAACATGGCGGGTTGGCCGTGGCGGGCGCTTGCGGGGCTCCTGATCCTCCTCGCCATCGCCAATCCGGCTTGGCAGGTGGAGAACCGCGTGCCGCTTTCGGATATCGTGCTGCTTCTCGAAGATCAGAGCGCCTCGAACCGCCTCGATACCCGCGCCGATCAAACCGCCTCCGCCGCCAATAGTCTTACCGCCGCACTCGCCGCCCGCCCAAATACCGAAGTGCGCCGCATTACCGTGGGCGACGGGCAAGAGGACACTGGCACCCAACTCATGAGCGCCCTCAACGAGGCCCTTGCCGAAGAGCCGCGCGCGCGCATCGCGGGGATCATCGCCCTCACCGATGGCCATACGCATGACATCGAACGCGCCCCCGAGATGCCCGCGCCTTTCCATGTGCTTCTTACCGGAAAGCCTTCGGATTGGGATCGCCGCCTCATCGTCGAAAACGCGCCCGCCTTCGCCATTCTGGGCGAGCCTGTCACGCTCTCGATCCGTGTCGAGGATATGGGCGCCGCCCCCGGTGCGGCCCGCGCACCGATTTCCATCTCTGTCGAT
>RFUP01000272.1 GCA_009922885.1 Paracoccaceae bacterium | reverse complement strand
CCGATCACGACTTCATTGGCCGAAACGCCCTGCGTTTCCGCCTGAGCCGCGCCGCCCAAACCGAGGGCAAGGGCGCTGATCGCCAGTGCTTTCAAAGTTGTCTTCATTCTTGGTCTCCTCCCTGAGATGGCCCCACCTTATTTTCGGGGCTTAAGAACGATACATATCATCAATCAACGCCTTGTGGCGTTTTTCGACAGTGGCACGCTTCAGCTTCATCGTTGCAGTCAACTCTTCGTCCTCCGCGGTGAGCAGGACATCGATGAGGCGGAAGTCTTTGATTTGCTCGACCCGAGCAAATTCCTTGTTCACCTGATCCACTTCGGCCTGGATCAGTTCGAGCACCTCGGGGGCGCGGCAGAGCGAGGCGAAATCCGAGAAGGGCACTTTACGGTCCTGCGCGAATTTCTCGACGTTCTCCTGATCGATCATGATGAGGCAGCTCAGGTATTTTCGTTTGTCGCCGATGATCACGGCGTCCGAAATGTAGTGGCTGAACTTCAGACGGCTTTCGATCTCGGCAGGGGTGATGTTCTTACCGCCTGCCGTTATGATGATGTCTTTCAAGCGGCCCGTGATGGTGACGTAGCCATCGCCATCGATGCGGCCCACGTCGCCGGTCTTGAGCCAGCCGTCCGAAGTGAAGGTCTCGGCGGTTTTCTCGTTATTGCGCCAGTAGCCTTGGAAGTTGTTGAGGCCCTTGGTCTGAATCTCGCCATTCTCGGCGATACGCGCCTCCACGCCCGGGATCACCTTGCCGATGGTGCCAACGCGGTTTTCGGTGGGGGTGTTGATGGTGGCGATGCCAGCGGTTTCGGTCATGCCATAGCCTTCAACAAGGGGCACACCGATGGACCAGTACCACTTGAGAAGTTCCGGCGAGATCGGTGCCGCCCCGGTGCCGCCCCGGCGCATCCGGTCGAAGCCCAGCATGCGGCGGAGGTTTTTCAGGACGAGGTGATCCCAGACCCAGTAATTGAGCGCAGTGCCCGCAGGCACACTTCCCTTTTCCATGATCGCTTTGGTGCGAGCTTGGCCAGCCTTGATCGCGGCGCCAAAGGCCAAGCGGCCGATCCACGTGGCTTCCTGCACCATGATGAGGACGCGCGAATAGATCTTTTCCCAGACGCGCGGCACGGCGGTGAAGGTCATCGGGCTGACCTCCTGCAGGTTGGCGAAGATCGTTTCGGGGCTTTCCGCGAAGTTCACCGTGCATTTCGCCGCGAGCGGGAAGTAGATCGACACGTCGCGTTCGAGGATGTGGCAAAGCGGCAGGAAGCAAAGCTGTTCGTCGCTTTCCATGGCGGGAAGGCCATGCGCGCCTGCGGTGATCGCCATCATGATGTTTTCGTTCGAAAGCATCGCGCCTTTGGGCATGCCCGTGGTGCCCGAGGTGTAGATCAGAAGCGCCGTATCTTCGGCGCGCGACTTGGCGATTTCTTCCTCGAAGGCTTTGGGTTCGGCGGCTTGCGCCTTTTCACCCAAGGCGTAGAGATCGTCGATGAAGAGGCAGCGCTCGTGATCGAGGGCGTGCAGGCCCTCGTCTTCAAGGATGATGACCTTGGCGAGCCCCGGCACCTGCCCTTCGATTTCGAGGAACTTGTCGAGTTGTTCCTCGTTCTCGACGATCAGGAAGCGCGAGTCGCTGTCATTGATCAGATAGGCGAGCTGCGCTGCGGAGTCGGTGGTGTAGACCCCCGAAGCGATACCGCCGACGGATTGGATGCCCATATCGAAATAGGCCCATTCCTTACGATCTTCGGAGAGGATCGACACGACTTCGCCGCGCTTGATGCCCAAGTGGCGGAGGCCCATGCCAATTTTGCGGGCATAGTCCCAGTAGTCGGCCCAGCTATAGGCCTTCCAGATGCCGAAATCCTTTTCGCGGTGCGCGGTGCGCCCGCCCAAGGCTTTGCAGCGGGCTTGGAAGAGTTTGACGATAGTGTCGTTGCCGTCGACCAGCACAGGGCGCTGGCTCGGGTCGGCGTTCACTGTCACGCCGTTGATCGTCACGGAGGCGGGGGCTGTGTGCATGTTCATGCGCTCATCTCCACGTCTTGCGGCGCTTCCAGCGGCGTTCGCCGCGGGCACCTTCGTTGGCATGGCCAAGGTAGAAGCTCTTGATGTCTTCGGAGTTTGCCAATTTCTCGGCACTGCCGGACATCACGATGCGGCCCAGTTCGAGCACATAACCGTCATCGGCCAGATCGAGGGCCACGGCGGCGTTCTGCTCGACGAGCATCATCGTTACGCCCTCATCTTGGTTGAGCCGCTTGAGGATCGCGAAAATCTCCTGCGTGAGGATCGGCGAGAGGCCGAGCGAGGGTTCATCAAGGAGCATGATCTTCGGACGGAGCATCAGGCCGCGCCCGATGGCGAGCATCTGTTGCTGACCACCCGAGAGCGTGCCTGCTTCCTGCTTGCGCCGTTCCGCGAGGATCGGGAAGTAGCTGAACACCATGTCGCGGTCGCGGGCGACTTCGGCCTTATCGGAACGGGTGTAGGCCCCAAGCGCGAGGTTTTCTTCCACGGTCAGGAGCGGGAAAACCTCGCGGCCTTCCGGCACGTGGACGATGCCCGAGCGCACCACTTTATGCGGTTCCTTGCCCTGAATTTCCTGACCTTCGAAGAGGATCGTGCCCTTTTCGGGGTCCATGATACCCGAGAGGGTTTTCAGAAGCGTTGTTTTGCCCGCGCCGTTCGCGCCAAGCACTGTCACCACGCGGCCTTTGTGCACTTCGAGACTGACGCCACGCAGCGCCATGATCGGGCCGTAGAAGGTTTCGAGGTTGCGGATTTCGAGAAGCGCCGTCATACCCGCGCCCCCTTTGCATCTGCGGTTTTCGAAATAGCAGAAGTGCCGAGATAGGCTTCGATCACTGCCGGATGCGATTGCACCTCGGGCGGCGTGCCTTCCGCGAGTTTGGCCCCGTCGGCCAAGGCGAGCACCCGGTCGGAGACTTTTCCGACGAGGCCCATGTCATGTTCCACCATCAGAACCGTGATCCCCATTTGGCGGCGGATATCGTCGATCCACCAGCGCATGTTCTGTGTTTCTTCCACCGAAAGGCCCGAAGCGGGTTCGTCGAGGAGGAGGAGGCGCGGCTTGGAGGCCAGCGCGCGGCCCAGTTCGACAACTTTCCGGACGCCGTAAGGCAAGCCTGCGATCATCTTGTCGCGGTAGGGTTGGAGATCGAGGAAATCGATCACCTCTTCCACCGCTTCCCGATGTGCCCGCTCTTCTGCGCGCACCGAAGGCAGGTGCAGAAGTTGCGGCACGAGGCTCGATTGGCGATGGCGATGCCGCCCCACGAGGAGGTTTTGCAGAACCGTCGCCTGATGGAACAGTTCGATGTTCTGGAACGTCCGCGCGATGCCGAGCGAGGGCACTTCGTGCGGTGCGAGCTTCAGGAGGTCGACGCCATCGAATTTGATCGAACCGGATACTGGCGTGTAGAAACGCGAGATCAGGTTGAACACGGTCGACTTGCCGGCCCCGTTCGGCCCCACCAAGGCGAAGACCTCGCCTTCGTTGACGCTCATGGTCAGGTTGTTCACTGCGGTCACGCCACCGAATTTGAGCGTGACGCCTTCAATTTCTAACAGGCTCATCTCAGGCGCTCCGTCTTCAGATAGCTCTTTTGCC
>RFUP01000271.1 GCA_009922885.1 Paracoccaceae bacterium | reverse complement strand
AAGACAGGCAGCGCAATACCGCGCGCGATATCGCAGACATCGGCCATGACGGCAGACGCCGTCGGGCCTTCGCCGGCACCGGCTCCGCGCAGCACGATCTGGCCCACCGAGTCGCCTTCGATCACCACCATATTGGTGCCGCCCTCAAGCTGTCCCAAGGGGGAATTCGCAGGCACGAGGCAGGGCGACATGCGCTGCTCAAGCCCGCGGCCCGTCATCTGCGCCACGCCGAGAAGCTTGATGCGGTAGCCCATGTCACCTGCGCGGCGAATATCGTCGAGGGTGATGTTCTGGATGCCTTCCAATTCGACAGAGGCGAAATCCACCCGCGTGCCGAAGGCGATGGCGGAGAGGATCGAGAGCTTGTGGCCCGCGTCGATCCCGCCGACGTCGAGGTTCGGGTCGGCTTCGAGGTAGCCCAGTTGCGCACATTCATCGAAGAGCACGTTATAGCCCTGCCCCGTCGCTTCCATGCGAGTGAGGATATAGTTGCAGGTGCCGTTCATCACGCCCATGACGCGCTGGATGCGGTTGGCCGCCAAGCCTTCGGTCAGCGCCTTGATGACCGGAATGCCGCCCGCAACAGCTGCTTCATAGCGCAGCTGCACGCCTTTGGCTTCGGCAGCGATGGCAATATCCTGCCCGTGGATCGCCAGAAGCGCCTTGTTCGCGGTCACAACATGTTTGCCCGTGGCGATGGCTGCTTCGATGGCGTCTTTCGCAGCGCCTTCGTGACCGCCCATGACTTCCACGAACACATCCACATCGTCGCGCTTGGCCAAGGCGACCGGATCGTCTTCCCAGGCATAGGAGGCCAGCGGCACGCCGCGGTCGCGATCGCGGGAGCGGGCGGAGACGGCGGTGATTTCCACGGCCCGTCCGGTGCGCGCCGCGATCTGCGCGGCATGCTGGCGGACGATCTTCACGACGCCCACACCGACGGTTCCAAGGCCCGCAATGCCGAGGCGGAGGGGGGCGTTGCTCATGGAAAGCTCCTGCTGACTTGTCTTTCGAGCGGGATGTAACGGGTTCGCCTCTTGCCTGCAACGCGGCAAATGCCGCGCTTTGGCCGCGTTAGCCCGAAACGCCCGCCTGCATGCGGGCTTTCGTGGTCGAATCCACCGCCCCCATGGCCCGAAGCCGCGCCGCGCGGGCTTGCAGGGCGGCGGCGCGCGTCGCAAGGGCGGTTGCGTCCGCCGCGCTCGCTCGGGTCGTATCCACGGCCTCAAGAAGCGGCTCCAGCGGCAAGAGTGCTGGTGGCGTTCCAGCAGCACGCTCCGCTCCCGGCGCGGCATCGAGCGCGGGGAACGTGGCGCAGGCGGAAAGGCCCAGAACAGCGGCTAGGAGGGTGCAGAAAAGCTTCATGACAGCGGTTTTGCACTGGATAGGCCCTGCACGCAACACGGGAGATTTGACCATGCAAGCTTTTGCCATTACCCCCTGCAACCATGGCACGCACCGCAGGTTCACATTCCGATATCACTGGCCCGAAAGTGGCCGATGCCGCTTTGCGTTTGTTCGCACGGCATGGATATGCGGCCGTTTCCATGCGCCAGATCGCGGCAGAAGTGGGGGTGCAGGCGGGGGCGCTTTACAACTACACGCCGGACAAACAGTCGCTCCTCTTCGATCTGATGCGCGGCCATATGGACGAGCTGATTGCCGCTTCCGATGCACAAGGCAGCACTGGCGCGCCACGGGACCGGCTGGAGGCTTTCGTGCGCTTCCATATTCTGTTTCACCTCGCGCGCCCCGACGCGGTGTTCATCTCCTACATGGAGTTGCGCAACCTCACGCCTGAGAATTTCACCGTGATCGAAGGCCTCCGGCGCAGCTACGAGGACCGTTTGGAAACGATCCTGAAAGCGGGCACCGATGCAGGCGTTTTCGCGGTGGCTGACACGAAAATCACCACCCTCGCGATCATTGCGATGCTCACTGGCGTAACTACATGGTACCGTGCGTCTGGTCGCCTTTCGAGCGAGGGTGTGGCCGAGCTTTACTGGGATATGGTGCGCCGCGCAGTGAATGCCTGAGGCTCAGAGAATTTCGAGAAAAAGTTGATCAGCTTTTTCGGTTAAGAAATGCGTCAAATCATAGGCTTAAAGCTTCGACGAAATCACACCCGTCGCGAAGCCGCCCATGCGCAACTCACCGAAAAGGCGTTGGTATTCGATCTTGGGGCAGCGATCCATGATCACGTCCACGCCGCGCGCTTCGGCCAATGCGGCAGCTTCCTCATTGATAACGCCGATCTGCATCCAGACGGTCTTGAGGTTCGGGAAAGTGGCCAAGGCCTCCTCGACGATTGGGGTGACGTGTTCGGAGCGGCGGAAGATGTCGATAATATCCACCTCGCCCTCGATATCGGCCAAGGAGCCGATCACCTTGGTGCCGAAAACATCCTCGCCAACATGGCCGGGATTGACCGGAACCACCTCGTAGCCTTTGAGCGAGAGGTAGCGCGCGACGTAATAGCTCGGGCGCACCGGATTGAGCGACACGCCCACCACAGCCACACGTTTGGTGTGCTTGAGCACCTTGCCCAGAAATTCGTCGCTATAAGCTGGCATCGTGCCCCCCTGCCCTGATGGTTTCTTCTAGCGCCTTCCGCGGGAAGAAAAAAGCGCCCGTGGGGACCGGGCGCTAGTAGCGGAACGAGGGACAGTGACAGATACGCAAGAGTTCCGGACTTGCGGTCTGGTTCAGACATAGGAGCGGGGACGGCTCCTTTGGAGAGCCTGTCGCGCTTTTGTGAACGGAAGGTTACAGAATCCCGGCGGAAGCGCAGTTTTCTGTGGATAACTCGGCTTTATTTGCCGGGTTATCCGTGCAGCGAGGCGTAGAGGGCAATGGCGGCTGCGTTCGAGACGTTGAGCGAGCCGAACTCTCCGGCAAAAGGGATCCGCACGAGCGCGTCGCAGGTCTCGCGGGTTTTTTCGCGCAAGCCCGGCCCTTCCGCCCCCATCACCAGAGCGACGGGTTGATCGCGGCGGCCTTCCACGGCTTCGCCCACGGTTTGCGTAGCTTCACCATCAAGGCCCAAAACGAGATAACCCATTGATTTCAGTTCTTCCATCGTATCTGCGAGGTTCTTCACCCGCAGATAGGGCTGGCGCTCAAGCGCGCCTGATGCGGATTTCGCCAGCGCGCCTGTTTCGGGCGCTGCATGGTGGCGCATCCCGATCACGGCGCAGGCCCCGAACACTTCCGCCGAACGCAGAATCGCCCCGACGTTATGGGGGTCGGTGACGCGGTCCAGAAGCACCACGCGCGGCACACGGCCCAGAACACCGGCGCAGACATCGGAAACGCGGCCCCAATCCAGCGGCTTCACTTCCAGAGCAACGCCTTGGTGCACCGAGGACGGATCGAGCGGCACAGGGAATTTGCGCGGATCGGCGATTTCGGGTTCGATCCCGGCTTCGGCTACCGCATCGGCCAGCTTGTCGAGGGCGTTTTTCGTGATCACGAGGCGCAAACGCTCGCGCTGCGGATTGAGCAGCGCGTCCCGCACGGCATGCAGGCCGAACAGCCAAACGGTTTCCGAAAGCGCGGCTTTCTTGGCCTGCTCTTTCTCGACGACCCACTTCGGCTTCTTCATCTCTTGCCCCTTGCTTCTGGTTCATTTCCTCTAGGCTTGCTGATGCGCGCACTCA
>RFUP01000028.1 GCA_009922885.1 Paracoccaceae bacterium | reverse complement strand
AGCGTATGGATTGCGTCTGGCAAGCGTATGGCAAGCGTATGGCAAGCGTCATGACGTTGGGGAGCTGGACGCGAATGATTGCCCCCAATCCTCCCCGACATTTTTCATGGAACAGGATCCAGAATCGGTGTTAACCTTTGGTGTTTTTAGCCTCTAATTGTTTTTTTTATCAAAGACTTATCCAAATTCGATCCAGAGAGATACTATGTCAGAACAGTCCAAGTCAGATGCCGGGACAGGCAAGCATCCGAAAATCGAAACGATCGAAGATGCGCTGACGTTCAGGATCGCGCGCTTCGCGGCGATCAACGCATATGACGGAGGGCATCTGTTCCGCGCGGCGTTCCAGCTAACCATGAACGAAGTCCGGTTGCTGGGGTTGATCGGGGCGCATCAGCCCGTGACATTCGCTTGGATCGCGAAGCGGCTCTATATGGACAAAGGGCAACTCAGCCGCTTGGTGCGTGCCATTCAGGAGCGCGGGCTCATTGGGTCCGCACCAAACGCGGAGGACGCGTGACAGCTAAATTTGAGCCTGACTGAAGCCGGAACGGCGTTGCATGAGCGGCTCATCAATACCTTCCAGTCGGCCAATGAAGAGGTTGTTGATCCGCTTTCTGAGCGCGAGGTGGCGACCTTTCTTGACCTCATGGACCGCCTGCTGGAGCACAACGAGCGGTTGGTTAGGCGGCACTTCTGAGGCTGCGTTACTTCTTCGGCAAGAGAACCGCTTCGACGCGGCGATTGGCCTCGCGCCCCTCCGCCGTCGTGTTTGGGGCGCGGGGTGCAAGGTAGCCGATACCGCGCGCTTCGAGTTGGGTGCGGGGCACGCTGTGGGCCGAGACCAGCCGCTCCAGCGCCGCCGCTGCGCGGCGCTCGGACAGGGCGATATTGCCGTCGAGAGAGCCTGTAGCATCGGTATGGCCGACGACCGCAATACGATCGCCGGGGTTGGCGGCGAGATGTGCCGCGAGGGCTGCGAGGCTTGGGTAGGTTTTGTCGCCAAGGCTGGCAGCGCCGCTTTCGAATTGCAGATCCGAGAGCACGGCGCGGCCATTGACGCGCAGCGCCTCTTCGATGGAGCGCGGCTCAGTTGGCGGCGTGAGGGCTTCGGCAGGTTTTTTGGCAGGCGGGGCTTCTGCGCGGTTCGCGGCTTTAGGAGCGTCAATGCCGACGGGCGCAATGTGGATCATCTGGATGAAGCCCGTTGCACTCAGGCGCGACACGAGAAGCGAGATGGCTTCATCGCCACGGCGGGCGGAATAGAACCGGAAGTTCGCAAGATCGACCTGCATTTCCGGCGCGGGAATGACATCGGTTGCGAAGCGGAAATCATAGCCGCCGCATTCCGAGGATTGGCAGAGGAGGAGCGGAGTGAAGCCTGCGGCGTCCAGACGATCAACAAGAGGCTGGAGCATTTGCTGGGTGGTGAGAGCCTGCGCCTGCGCGACCTTCCAGACGCGGGTGGTGCGGGTGCCGCGCATGTCTTCGACGGGGAGAAAACCGGCATAGGGGCCGATGGGCAGCGCATAGGTTTCGCCCGGCTTGGCCACCTCAAGCGCGATACGCGCGGTCGCAGGCAACGGCAGGCGGTATGCCTCTTGGGCAGCCAAGGGCGCGGCGATGAGGGCTAATATGACAGCGAGCGCTTTCATCTGTGTTGGGCGTGATACTCGGGGTTCGGGCGCATATCGACGGCAGAGGCCACGCGATTGGTCATGTTGAAGAAGGCGGCGACATTGGCGATGTCCCAGATATCGCGGTCGGTGAAGCCGTGGCTACGGAGCGTTTCACGGTCGGCCTCGGTGACGGTGTAGGAAGCCATGGTGATCTTCTCGGCGAAGGTGAGCATGGCTTTCTGTTTGTCCGACAAAGGCGCAACGCGCCAGTTCATCACCATCATCTCGCCCAGTTCAGGGTTGCCCGAGAGTTCACGCACGGCAGCGCCATGGGCGGTGAGGCAATAGAAGCAGCGGTTATAGGCCGAAACCGCCACGGCGATGAGTTCGCGTTCGAGTTTCGTCAGGTTGCTCTCGCCCAGCATCAGCTTGTTGTAGAGCGCGGTGAAACCGTTCAGCAGATCGATATCGAAAGCGTGGGCGGTGAGCACATTGGGCACCATGCCGAGCTTTTCGGTGCAGATGTCGAAATACTTCTGCGTGGCGGGGGGCAAGGGATCGACCGGGGGCAGATCCAGCGCCATGACGGGCTTATGGGTCATTTCGTGTCCTCCGGGTGCATGCGGTAATGATAGCGGCCCGCTTCGACAAAGCCGAGGCTTTCGTAGAGGGCGCGGGCGGCGGTGTTGTGTTCTTCAACGGCGAGGCCGATCCAGTGGCCGCCTTCGCTTTCGGTCCAGCGGGCGGCCATGGTGAGGGCGTTGACGGCCATGCCTTGGCGGCGCTGGTGCGGGAGCACGTAAAGCGCGTGGAGTTCAGAAAGACCGAAGCGCGCGTCATAGCCGAGATAACCCGCGCAGGCAGGATGATCGTTGAGGCGGCCAAGGAGGGCGGCTTTCGGGCAGTCGGCGCGCATCATAACGGCACGGCGCGGCGCGCGAATGCCGCCTTCTTCCCAGATATCGTGCTGGATCGCCAAGGGTTCCCAGACCACGAAAGCGCGAACGCGCGGCAGATCGCGGGCGGCGATGGGCCCCGTAGGAGCGACCATCAGTCGGGTCGGGGAAACCGTGTTGTAGCCCTTGTCGGCGAGCGCCTGATCGAGGGCGCTATCGTCGGGCGCGCCTGCGCCTTGCCGGATCATGAAGAGGCGCGGGCCGCCCTTGGCGTGCATCGCCGCGATGGCGGCGTCGATGTCGGCCTCAGAGAAGGAGCCTTCGGCCGTCGCGCAGTTCACGCGCCCGCCTGCCCCCGGTGCGTGGCGCAGAAGGAACGGGCCTTGGCGCGTGACGGTTTCAGCGGGCCATGTGAGATCGGAGGCAGCGAAAAGAGCGGCGGCGTTGGGGTGGGTCATGCGGGAAACAGCTTCGAGAGTTCGGCCATGGCAGCATCCACTTCGGCGCCATCGGTGCCACGGATGACGATATTCGCGCCGTAGATGCCATCGCGCTGGAAGGGATAGGAGCCGATGGAGAGGTTGGAATAGCGCTGCGCGAGATCGGTCAGTTTCTCGGCAATCTCGCCTTCGCCGCGCATGATCCTGAGGGATTGCGACAGAAGCGGCTGGCCGCCCGTAAGCGTGGGCAGCACAGAGGCGACCATCGCGGTGAAAACGGACGGCACACCTGCCATGACATGCACGTTTCCGAGCGTGAAACCGGGCGCGACCGAGACCGGATTTTCGATCAGCGCGGCCCCTTCGGGAATGCGGGCCATGCGCTGGCGGGCCGTGTTGAACTCGACGCCTTGGCGGGCGTAATGCGCGGCAAGGAGCGCGCGGGCGTCGTCGCGCACATCAATGGTGCGGCCGAAGGCTTCGGCGATGCAATCGGCCGTAATGTCATCATGGGTGGGGCCGATGCCGCCCGAAGTGAACACCTGCGCGTAGGCGGCAGAGAGTGCTTTCACTGCGCCGACGATCGCGGCGCGATCATCGGAAACCACACGCACTTCCTTCAATTCGATCCCCACTTTGGTGAGTTCCTGTGCAAGGTGGTGCATGTTGGAATCGCGCGTGCGGCCGGAGAGGATTTCGTCTCCGATCACGAGCATGGCGGCGGTTGGGTTGGGCATCGTACTCTCCTTGCGGGGCTGCCACTTGCGGTATAGGCCCCGAGCATGCGCTTTCAAACCCCTCTTGAGCCAGCAGTGCTCATCCGTCGCTATAAACGCTTCCTCGCTGACTGCCGATTGCCCGATGGCCGCGAGGTGGTGGCCCATGTGGCGAACCCCGGCGCGATGACGGGCTTGGCCCAAGACGGCCTGCGGGTTTGGTTGGAGCCAAACGACGATCCGAAGAAGAAGCTGAAATGGGCGTGGCGCTTGGCAGAACTGCCCGAAGGCGGGATGGCCTGTGTGGATACGGGCGTGGCCAATCGCGTGGTGCGGGAGGCTTTGGAGAGCGGCGCGCTGCGGTTCGGAGACTATCCCCAGTGGTGGGCCGAAGTGGCTTATGGCGAAAAGAGCCGCGTGGATTTCCTGCTGGAGGGGCCAGCGGGGCGGCTGTGGTTGGAAGTGAAGAGCGTAACGCTGGCACGACAGGCAGGATTGGCCGAGTTCCCCGATACGGTAACAGCACGCGGTGCACGGCATATGGGGGAACTGGCGGCGAAAGTCGCAGAAGGCGACCGTGCGGGGCTTTTGTTCGTGGTGATGCGGGACGATTGCACGGCGGTTTCTGTCGCGGCGGATATCGATCCGGCCTATGCGCGGGCCGTGGCGGAAGCGCAGGCGGCGGGCGTGGAGATTTTCGCCCATCGCGCTGATCTTTCGCCAGCAGGTGTGACGCTTGGGCCTGAACTGCCGCCCCCTCTGGAAATCCCCGCCAAAGCCTCTTAAACTTTAGGAAATTTTTGAGCGTATTCGAGGCAGACCGCGTGAACGAGAAACACAAGGGCATCGTGACCCGTGACGGCATCCGCATCCATGAGACTGTGGATTATCAGGGCATGCAAGCGGCGGGCCGTGTTGCCGCAGAGATCCTCGACGAAATTGCAGAGCATGTATTCCCCGGCCAGAGCACAGCCGAAATCGACCGGATCATCGAAGAAAAGGTGATCGCCAAGGGCACGAAATCGGCGACGATTGGTTACAAGGGCTATCAGCACGCCTCCTGCATTTCGATCAATCACGTGGTGTGCCATGGCATCCCCTCGGCGAAAACGCTGAAGGATGGCGATATCCTCAACATCGATGTGACCGTGATCCTAGATGGGTGGTATGGCGACACGAGCCGGATGTATGTGGCGGGAAAACTGCCGCGCAAGGCCGAGCGCCTGATCCAGGTGACGCATGATGCGCTGATGCTGGGGATCGAGGCGGTGAAGCCGGGCAACACCTTCGGGGACATCGGCTATGCGATCCAGTCCTACGTGGAAAGCCACCGCATGAGCGTGGTGCGCGATTTCTGCGGCCATGGGCTGGGCCGCGTGTTCCACGCGCCGCCGAACGTGCTGCACTACGGCCGCCCCGGCACCGGGCCTGTTCTGGAAGAGGGTATGTTCTTCACCATCGAGCCAATGGTGAACTTGGGCCGCCCGGAAACCAAGGTTCTGGCTGATGAGTGGACCGCCGTGACCCGCGACAAATCGCTATCGGCGCAGTTCGAGCATTCGGTGGGCGTGACGGCGGATGGCGTGGATATCTTCACGCTCTCGCCCGCGGGCACCTTCCACCCGACCTATACGCAAACCGCTGAGTAATCACTCCGCCGGGCGCGGGATGGGCAGAGGCCCGTCTTCGGGTTCGGCATCGGGGGCGAGTTCTTCGAAATCGAAATTGTCGAGGCGGCGGGCGCGTTTGCCTGCCTTTTCGGCGCTGATCTTGATCTCTTCCACGTCTTTGGCGGCTTGCGTGAAGTGGCGGTCCAGATTGCCGACGCGCGTGGATAGGCGGTCTACATCGGCGTAAAGGAGCGAAAGCTCGCGGCGGATTGCACCGGCCTGTTCGCGCATGCGGGCGTCTTTCAGGATCGCGCGCATGGTGTTCAAAGTGGCCATGCAGGTGGTGGGTGAAACGATCCAGACGCGGTTGGCGAAGCCTTCGCGGACCACATCGGGGAAGTTCGCGTGCAGCTCGGCATAGACCGCTTCCGACGGCAGGAACATCAGAGCGCCGTCTGCGGTTTCACCTTCGATGATATATTTCTCCGATATCGCCCTGATATGCGCGCGCACGCTAAGGCGCATCTGTTGTGCGGCACGTTGCAATTGATCGGGCGTTTCGGCGCGGCGGAGCGCCTCATAGGCTTCGAGCGGGAATTTACTGTCGATCACGATCGGGCCGGGCGGGTTCGGCAGATGGATCAGGCAATCCGCCCGCCGCCCGTTCGAGAGCGTGGCTTGCATCGTGTAGCTGTCGGACGGCAGCGCTTTCAGCACGATATCGTTGAGCTGAATTTCCCCGAAAGCGCCGCGCGTTTGCTTGTTCGAAAGGATGTCTTGCAAGCCCAGCACATCGCCCGAAAGCTTCACGATGTTTTCCTGCGCCTTATCGATGGCCGAAAGGCGCTGCTGCAATTCGCCCAAGGAATGCGCGGTGCGGCGGGCGGAGCCTTGGAGGTTCTCGTTCATCGCTTCGGCCACTTGCGCGAGGCGGGCTTCCATGAGGCGGATCATCTGCGCCTGCGAAGCGGCTTGCGCTTCGGAGACGTGCGTCAGGCCGCCGGAAAGCTGTTGCTGGCCGTCAGAGAGGGACTGCACGCGCTGGCCCATCGCGGAAAGCTGGTAGGCGAGCGGTTCGGCCAGCTTGGCGGAACGGCCTGCAGCGCGCACGGCGAGGATCAGGAGAACGAGGATCAGGAGAACCACGCCCACGCCGACCAAAGCCGCCAATACGGCGGGGTCGTTCAGGGCGTAGGTTTGACCGTTGAGGGTGATCATCCGCGCCGTCCGAACAGCCGTTCGATATCGGCCAGCTTGAGTTCAACATAGGTGGGGCGGCCATGGTTGCATTGGCCGGAATGGGGTGTGGCCTCCATTTCGCGCAGGAGCGCGTTCATCTCTTCGGCGCGCATGCGGCGGCCGGAGCGGATGGAACCATGGCAAGCCATACGGGACAGTATGGCGTCGATCCGCGACTGCAGCATTTGGCTTTCGCCTTCGTCCGCCAGCTCGTCGAGAATGTCTTTGAGGAGCGCCTCGGCGTTCACTTCGCCCAAGGGCGCGGGGGTCTCGCGGACGGCGAGTGTGCCGGGGCCAAAAGGCTCGATGGAGAGGCCGATACGGTGCAGATCTTCGGCCACGTCGAGGAGGCGCTGCGCATCTCCTTCCGAGAGCGTGACGATCTCGGGGATCAGAAGCGCTTGAGCGGGAACGCCTTTTTCCGCCATCTGGGCTTTCAGTCGCTCATAGACGAGGCGCTCGTGGGCGGCGTGCTGGTCGACGATGACGATGCCGTCGGCGGTTTGCGCGACGATGTAATTCTCGTGCACCTGCGCGCGGGCGGCCCCGAGGGGGAGGCGCTCCATATCTGGTGCGGCTTCGGGTGCGGGCGCGGGTTCGACGCGAGCAGACCATGCCGGGCCAAGTTCCGAAAAGCCGGGGGCTTGGGCCTGGTGTGCGGCGGCGAGGATGGGTGCAGCCGGCCGCAATACGCTACCGTATTGTGCGGCGGTGCGGTCCATCTGGTAGACGCGAGGCGCGTCAACGGGTTCGGGGCGGAAAGCTCCCAAAGTGGCCATGGCAACGGTTGAGGATGCACGGTGGCCTGCTTCGGCAAGGGCATGCCGAAGAGCCGAGATGATGAGGCCGCGTGCGGTGCCGGGATCGCGGAAGCGCACTTCGGATTTGGCGGGGTGAACGTTCACATCCACCATCTGCGGTTCTACGTCGAGAAAGAGGACAGCGGCGGGATAACGGTCGCGGCTGAGGAAGTCGGAATAGGCGGCGCGGAGGGCACCGACGAAGAGCTTGTCCGTAACCGGACGGCCATTGACGAAGAGGTATTGCGCCACGGAGGAACCGCGCGAATAGGTGGGCAGCGCAGCATAGCCCGTGAGGTGGAAAGCCTCGCGCTGCGCGTCGATCTTCACGGAGTTGTCGGCGAAATCGCGGCCCAAAACCGAGGCGAGACGGGCGCGAAGCGCGTCGAACATATCGCCGGTTTCGGCATCGGCGCGGAAGGTGACCCGGCCTTCGCCGCCGCCCGACACATCGCGCAACGTGAAACTGACGAAGGGTTCGGCCATCGCAAGGCGGCGAACGGTTTCGCTGATCGACTGGCTTTCGGCGCGATCGGTGCGGAGGAACTTGAGGCGCGCGGGCGTGGCGTGGAAGAGGTCACGCAACTCGACGACCGTGCCGCGCGAGAGGGCGGCGGGGCGCACCGGATCTATCCGGCCCCCATAGCAGCGGATCAGCGCGGCCTCGGGTGCGGCTTTGGCGCGGGAGGTGATGGTGAGGCGGCCAACAGCCCCCAACGAGGGCAGCGCCTCGCCCCGGAAGCCGAAGCTGTGGATATTCAGAAGGTCCGACCCGTCGATCTTCGAGGTGGCGTGACGCGCCAAGGCGAGGGGCAGTTGTTCGGGGCGGATGCCGCAGCCATCGTCGGTGACGCGGATCAGGGTCTTGCCGCCGTCCGCAATGGCCACTTCAATGCGGGTCGCGCCTGCATCGAGCGCATTTTCCACGAGTTCTTTCACCGCAGAGGCGGGCCGCTCAACCACTTCGCCTGCTGCAATGCGGTTGATCGCCGACTCGTCGAGTTGGCGGATATCCGGTTGGCCTGTGGATATGTTGGGGCGAGCCTGCGTCATGCCCCTAGGTTTAGCTTGCGTAGAGCGATTCTGCTACCCGTGACTGGCCTATCCGCGGGTTGCTGCCAGATACCAATCGACGATGGCTTGGCGCTCGGTGGGTTCCATGAAGGAGAGGTTCGCTTGCGGCATGGCATGGGTGCGGCCCGCCTGAATGTAAATGTCGCGTGCTTGGCGGGCGATCTGCACCGGGGTTTCCAGATGCACGCCTTTCGGTGCCCAGTGGAGGCCGTCCCACGAGGGTTCGGCGGCGTGGCACATGGAGCAACGGCCCAGCACGATATCGGTAACTTCTTCGAAGCCAGCGGCTTCCGTGAAGCGCAATTCCGCACCTTTCGCCTCATCGCGGGCATCGACCTGACCGGGGGCGGTGGAGAGCCACATGATGAGGAGGAAGATCAGCGCGGTGGCGAACCACGTCCAATAGGGCGTGCCTTTGCGGGCGTGCACCGAGTTGAAGTAATGGCGGATGGTGACGCCCATCAGGAAAACGAGCGCGGCGATGATCCAGTTATACTCGGTGGCGAAGGCCAGCGGGTAATGGTTGGAGAGCATGAGAAAGATGACGGGGAGCGTCAGGTAGTTGTTGTGGGTGGAGCGCTGCTTGGCGATCTTGCCGTATTTCGCATCGGGTTTATTGCCCGCGATCAGATCGGCCACCACGATTTTCTGGTTCGGGATGATGATCATGAAGACGTTTGCGCTCATCAGCGTGGCGGTGAAAGCCCCGAGATGAAGAAGGGCTGCGCGGCCTGCGAAGACCGAGGTGTAGAAATAAGCCATGCCGACGAGCACGACGAAGAGCGCCACCATCAGGCCGGTTTGGTTGGCATTCACAAAGCGATCACAGAGGAAGTTATAGACGAGCCAGCCGAAGACGAGGGAGCCTGCGGAGATGGCGATGGCCAGAGGCGCGGACAGTTCGCGCACCGCCGGATCGATCAGGTAGAAATCCGCGCCGAGGTAATAGACCACGGCCAGAAGCGCGAAGCCGGAAAGCCATGTGGCGTAGCTTTCCCATTTGAACCAGACGAGGCCGTCGGGCATGTTCGCGGGCGCGACGAGGTATTTCTGGATGTGGTAGAAGCCGCCACCATGCACCTGCCATTCCTCGCCATCGGCCCCCGACGCGAGGTTGCGATCGCGGTGGAGGCCAAGATCCAAGGCAATGAAATAGAAAGAAGATCCGATCCACGCGATGGCGGTGATCACGTGTACCCAGCGCACTGCGAATTCCAGCCACTCTCCGATGATTGCCCAATCTGCCATGCGGTTTCCTCCTCTGCGCGACAAGAGGGTATCCTGCCGATGGCCTTGATGATAATTCTGAAAATCAGGGGAAGAGTTTCAAGCGAGTCTTTATAATGTCCTACGTAAATACGTTGCGGATGTTCCTGCGCGTCTATGAATTGGGCAGTATGAGCGCGGCTGCCCGCGATCAGCGCACCTCGCCTGCAGTGGCGTCGTCGCGGATCATGGAGCTGGAGAAGCACTTAGGCGTGCGGCTGTTCAACCGCACGACGCGGGCCTTGAACGCGACCGAGCACGGGCGGCTGTTTTATGAGGGTGCGCTTCGGATCGTGGATGCGATCGAGGCGGCGGAAGCGGCGGTGATGACGGCGGCGCAGGCCCCGAAAGGCACGCTTTTCGTGGCGGCGCCTCTGGGGGTCGGGCGGCGGTTCATAGCGCCGCATGTGCCAGCGTTCAAACGCGCCTATCCGGAAATCGACATCCGGCTTCGGCTGTCGGACCGGGTGATCGACGTGACAGGCGAAGGGCTGGATCTGGCGTTCCATTTGGGGCCACTGACGGACAGTGACCTGAAGGTGAAGATGATCGCCGAATGCCCGCGCGTTTTGTGCGCCTCGCCGGACTATATCACGCGGCGGGGGATGCCTGCGACAGGCGACGCGCTGATGGACGAAAAGCACGATTGCCTGAACCTGCGGTTTCCGGGGGCGAAGGAATTCCAGTGGACCCTGCAAACGCCAGAAGGGCCGAAGCGCTACGAGATTTCCGGGCCCTTCGAGAGTGACGATGGCGATGTGCTGACAGGATGGGCGCTTGACGGGGCGGGGATCGTGATGAAGCCCGTTTTCGAGGTGGCCGACCATCTCGCCTCGGGCGCATTGGTGCGGGTGGCGACCGAAACGCCCCCCCTGCCCACACAGCTTGCGGCGCTTTCGCCATCGCGGCGGTTCCGCGATCCGAAGGTGCAGCTTTTCACCGATTACATGACGCGCGAATGCCGCGAGGCCTTGGCGCGGCTGCATGCGGTGGCGGCCTCTTCAGAATAGCGAAACGCCCGGGGGAGGACCCGGGCGTTTCTTTGGCATGGATGGAAGGATTAGCCCTTGGAGAATTCAGGGTAGGCTTCCATGCCGAGTTCAGCCATGTCGAGGCCATTGATCTCGTCTTCAGCCGAGGGGCGGATGCCCGTGGTGGCTTTGAGGACCAGCCAAAGGACACCGGAGACCACGAAGACGAAGGCGCCGATGGAGAAGAAGCCGACGATCTGCGTCATGAAAGAGGTGCCTTCGGTGTAGAAGGGAACCGCCAGCGTGCCCCAGAAACCAGCCACGAGGTGAACCGGGATCGCACCGACAACGTCATCGATCTTGAGCTTGTCGAGGAAGGGCACGACGAAGACCACGATCACACCACCCACAGCACCGATCCAGAGCGCGCCGAAGAGGGTCGGGTCGAGCGGGCCGGCGGTGATCGAGACGAGACCTGCAAGAGCGCCGTTCAGCGTCATGGTGAGGTCAGGCTTCTTGTAGAGAAGCTGCGTCAGGAGGAGGGCCACAACGGAGCCAGCGGCAGCAGCCATGTTGGTGTTGGCGAAGATGATCGCAACAGCGTTGGCATCTGCTTCGGTGCCCAGAGCGAGCTGCGAGCCACCGTTGAAGCCGAACCAGCCGAGCCACAGGATGAAGGTGCCGAGCGTTGCGAGGGCGAGGTTGGAACCCGGCATCGGAACAACGCGGCCATCTTTGTACTTGCCGATACGCGGGCCGAGGATCAGCACGCCTGCGAGGGCTGCGAAACCACCTGCTGCGTGCACGAGCGTGGAGCCTGCGAAGTCGGAGAAGCCCATTTCAGAGAGCCAGCCGCCACCCCACTGCCAGGATGCTTCGATCGGGTAGATGATGCCCGTGAGCACGACCGTGAAGATCAGGAAGGGCCAGAGTTTCACGCGCTCCGCCATGGCACCCGACACGATGGAGGCGGTGGTGGCGCAGAACATGAGCTGGAAGAAGAAGTCCGAACCGGTTGCATAGCCGGTTTCGAGGGCGGGGTCGCCACCAATGGAGGCGGTGCTGAAGGCGCCGATCCAGCCAGCGATGCTCCAGCTGTCGCCCGGATACATGAGGTTATAGCCGACGAGCCAGTACATGATCGCCGCGATGGAGAAGAGCGCGATGTTCTTGGTGAGCTGCATCGTCACGTTCTTGGAACGCACGAGGCCTGCTTCGAGCATGGCGAAGCCTGCGGCCATCCAGAACACGAGGAACCCGCCGATGAGGAAGAGAAGCGTGTTGAAGATGAAGGCGTTATCCACGGCAGGCGCGGCTTCGGCTGCGGCTTCAGTGGCCGTTTGCGCCCAAGCGGGCAGTGCGGACATCAGGGCAACTGCGCCCCCAAGCCCCAGAAGTTTCGAGAAATCTTTCATAATCTGTTTCCCCTGATTTCAGGCGCTCAGAGCGCGTCGTCGTTGGATTCGCCGGTGCGGACGCGCACGGCCTGTGCCACATCGAGCACGAAAATCTTGCCATCCCCGATCTTGCCGGTGCGGGCAGTGGTGACGATCTTGTCGACCACGCCGTCGACCATCGCGTCCGAGACGACGATTTCGAGTTTGATTTTCGGTACGAAATTCACGGCATATTCCGCGCCGCGGTAAATTTCGGTGTGACCGGATTGGGAGCCGAAGCCTTTGACTTCGGTTACCATCATACCGCGGACCCCGATTTCGGTCAGCGCCTCGCGGACCTCTTCGAGTTTGAACGGCTTGATCGTCGCGATAATGAGTTTCAACTTGATCCCCTTTGCGTCTGTCGGGGCATGAACCCCCTTGCCTTTGCACTTGCAGAAAAACGAAAGGCTGACGGCGAAAGAAGGGTTGAGGGCGATCGGATGGGGCAAAAACCCGATGGGGTGCCTATTTTTTGATCGCAGCCTATGTTTTGGCTATTTTTTAAGCGTCAGAAAAATCCCAAGGTGAGTCGCGAGGCCTCAACATTCGAAGAAAGAGCGCCTATCTTGGGCAAAAGAGCAGAGGCTGGGCGGCGACAGTATGAGTGATTCAAACGGGAAGAGGCCGCCTCTGGTCGCGGAACGGCGCTACGGCAAGCCGGCGTCGAAGCCTGCCGCGAAGAAGCCCGCCCCCCGAAAACACCGCCCGACCAAACCGAAGCGGACCGGTATCCTCTCTTGGCCGGGGCGCTTCAT
>RFUP01000270.1 GCA_009922885.1 Paracoccaceae bacterium | reverse complement strand
GACGGGCCAACCATCCGGACCAAGGGAGGAAAACCATGTCCGCAAACAAACCGAGTCTTTTGACGCTCAACCGCCGTTCGTTCCTCGCAGCGACCGGGGCGACCGCGGGCCTGCTTGCCTCGCCCGGGATCGTCCGCGCGGCAACCGACAAGCTGACCGTCTCGTGCGGGCGGATTCCATGGGCAGCCGGAAACGCGCCGATGACCGCCCTGATGATCAAGGAAAAGCTGTTCGAAAAATATGCCGCGGAGCTCGGCTATGAACTGACCGTCGACTGGCGCGACTATCCGACCGCCATGCCGCAGGTGGAAGCCTTTGTTGCCAATGACCTCGATATGGGCATGTGGGGCAACACGCCGATCATCCGTTCGATCGCCGCTGGCCTGCCGCTCAGCCTGATGTGCGTCGGCGAAGGCCGCCTGCGCTTCATGATCGTGACCCGCGAAGACCGTGGCATCCGCAAACCGGAAGACCTCAAGGGCAAGACCATCGGCTCGCTGCTGGGCGGTGACCCCTATAACGCACTTAGCCAGATGCTGCGCTGGGAACTCGGCTCGGCCGATCCGCGCGAACTGGGTATCAACCTGGTCAACGTGCCGGTTCTGAGCCAGGCTGCCGCCGTGCCCACCGGGCTCGATGCCGCGATTGCCATCCAGCCGATGTACCTCGCCGCCGCAAAGCAGGGCACCAAGGCGATCTGGAACTCCTATGGCTATACCGAGGACTTCTACGATGGCCCGCTGGGCACCGGCGCCGGGATCGAGATCCCCTCGGTCAAGAACTCGCCGTTCTACCCCGAAGGCTACTACATCCACCGCTCGTTCTGGGTGCTTCGCAATTCGCTGGCCGAGCAGCATCCGAACATCGTCGTGGCGTTCATGGCGGCCCAGCAGGAAGCTGTGGCGCGCCTGTCGGCACAAGACCCCGGCGAAGTTTCGCAACTGGTCAAGGATTACTGGAAGCTCGAGCCGGAAGACGGCGCCAAAGTCGTCAACGACGACCTGATCTTCAGCCGCGGCTGGGCCTGGCCGACCAACGCCGAAGCGCGCGCCGTACAGCAAGCCTCGCAATACCTGGTCGATGGCGGCGTGATCGAACAGCCGCTGAGCTGGGATCAGGTCAAGGGGGCGTTCGAGCTGACCGCGCCGCTGGCCAAGCAGGCTTACGAATTGCTGGGCAGCAAGACGGCGGCGTCCGAGTTTACCCGGACTGACGTCAACGACCTGCGCGGCCTGCCGCTGTGGAACATGGATCAATGGACCGAGAAATCGGCCTGACGATCCGCAGATAACGAAACGCCAGAGAAAGGTAAGAGAGAATGGCCAACGTTGGATTTATCGGTCTGGGTGTGATGGGCGCGCCAATGGCGCTCAACATCCTCAAGGGCGGTCATACGCTCTCGGTTTTCGACCTCAACCCGGATGCTGTTGCGCGTCTGGTCGAGGCTGGCGCCAAAGCCTGTTCGTCGCCCCGCGAGGTCGGGGCGGCTAGCGACTTCGTCGTCACCATGCTGCCGGAACCACACCATGTCCGCAGCGCGATTCTGGGCAAGGATGGTGTCGCCGAGGGGATGCGTGAAGGCGGGATCGTGATCGAGATGAGCACGATCGACCCGACTACCTCGCAAGCCGTCGGTGACGAATTGCGCAAGCGTGGCATGAACCTGGTCGACAGCCCTGTCGGCAAAACCTCTGAACACGCGGTCACGGGCACGCTCACGCTGATGATCGGCGGCGAGCCGGAGGCGATTGCCAAGGCCGAGCAGGTTCTGGATTGCATGGGCAACGAGAAATACTATTGCGGCGGACCGGGCATGGGCCACGCGATGAAGATCACCAACAACGTACTGGCGACAACGATCATGGTCGCCAATACCGAAGCGCTGGCGCTTGGCCTGAAATGCGGCCTGACGCTGGAACTGATGCAGAGCGTGATGAAGAACACGATGGCGTGGAACAGCCAGTTTTCCACCGCCATGCCCAAGAAGGGTTTCCTCGGCGACGACAGCCCGGGCTTCGCCATCCGGCTGGCGGCAAAGGACGTGCGCCTAGCTTGCGAACTTGAAGAAACGCTGGGAATTCCGTCACGGATCGGCCGTGGCGGGCTGGCGGCGCTCGATGCAGCCATTGTCGCGGGCTACGGTGATCGCGACACAGCGCGCCTGATGTTCATGCTGGAAGAGAAGCTGGGCGTCGAGGCGCGGCAGGAGCCGATCAAGAAGGCCGGTTGAGGCAGGGTGCGGGCAGAGGGCCGGGATGTCATGACCACTTTTCAGGGATATCACCGGCCCGACGGCCGCATCGGCATCCGCAACCGGCTCTTGGTGCTGTCGGTTGGCGGGCTGACCGGCCCCGCCTGCCGCCGCATCGCGGCAGCTTTGCGCGACGTCGCCTGCGTGGTCCTGCCCTACGAGGCGGGGCTGATCGGCGAGGACAAGGCGGTTCACGACCGCGCCGCACTCGGCTTGGCCGCGCATCCGAATATTGGCGCAACCCTGCTGATCGGGGACAACCCGGCCGTTCTGGCGGCGCTGGCTGAAGGGTTGGTTGCGCGCAAGGCTGCATGCGTTGTGCTCAGCATGGATGATTGCGGCAATGATACCTTCGCCCTGGTCGAACGCGGCCTGCGAGCGGGGGCGGAATTGATCCAGACCATGTCGCGTCAGAGACGAGCCACCGCACCGCTTTCGGCGCTGGTGGTTGGACTGGAATGCGGACGATCGGATCCAAGCTCGGGGCTGATTTCGAACCCTTTGCTGGGGCGTGTGGCTGATCGCATCGTTGATGCCGGCGGCACCGCAATGCTGGGTGAAACGACCGAGTGGCTGGGCGCGGAGCATCTGCTCGCCGCGCGGGCGCGTTCTCCACAAGTCGCCGCAGATATCGTCGCGGCGGTTAAACGGCGCGAACAGGCGGCGGTTGACGCTGGCTTTGATTTGTCGGGCCGCAACCCCACGCCGACCAATATGGCCTCGGGCCTAACGACAATCGAAGAGAAATCCCTGGGCAGCACCGCCAAGTCCGGCGCCCGCCCGATCGAAGGTGTCCTGGGCTATGCCGAGGCGCCGGCACGACCCGGTTCGCGGCGCTGGAAGGCGTCGCGAGCGGCACTCTGACCTGGGGCGAGATTCTGGGCGAAGGTGACGAGGTCGTCAGCCGGTTCGGAGCCGCGCTATGACCCGCGATGCGATCATGTTGAATGCTGGTGACACCGTCGCAACCGCACTGCGTGGGTTGGCCGCGGGTGAAACGGTTCAGGTCCATGAGGGCGACGGCGCGATTGAGGTTGTCTTGGGCGATGCGATCCCGTTCGGTCACAAGCTGGCGCTTGTCCCTATCGAACCTGGCGATCCGGTTCTGAAATACGGCATTTCCATTGGCCGGGCGACAGCTCGGATCGAGGCGGGGTGCCATGTCCATACCCACAACCTGATCAGCGATCGGGCTCGCCCAGTCAAATCCTGACTGTTCACGAATACCAAACCCCGGCGCGATGCCGGCCCATTCAAAGAAGGACGCATGATGGCGGCTCGACGCGAAAACTCCCTCAGGATCGCAGTGATCGCCGGCGACGGCATAGGCAAGGAAGTCGTGCCCCAGGGGCTGCGCGTGTTGCGTGCTGCGGCCGATCGGTTCGGGCTGGACATCATCTATGACGAGT
>RFUP01000269.1 GCA_009922885.1 Paracoccaceae bacterium | reverse complement strand
AGAAATGAAGCATGATCATTCGGATACAGCGACATCGAGCGCTTTTCCAGATGTTGAGTGCGCCCGAACGGTAGCGTATGAGGGCGCGCTAGAGGTGTGCGCTTAGATGACAGAAATTTCCGAGATCGACGGTAAGGCAGTGCGTCTGGAAGAGATGCTAGCGGAAAAGCTGGGCCTCAGCAGTGGCGCATTGCATCTGCGTGCGAAGAAGGCCGGACGGCGATTGCCCGCGAGCATCCGGGCGGGGATCACGCGAATTGCGGCAGCGCAGGAAATGGCGCGGCATCCGAAACTGGTGGCGCGGATCGATCTGACGGGGCTTGAGAAAGACTATCGCGCGGCGATGACGTTTCTGGCGGCGATCGATCCCGTTGATCGGCGGAAGGGGTTCTGGCTCGGGCTGGCGGGCGGGTTGGTGTTCAACCTCCTGGCCTTCGTGGCAGTGCTAATCGCGTTCCTGAAGTTCCGAGGCTTCTTCTGAGGGATGCCACGGTTTGGGCCGCAACGCGTGGCGCGCAACCAGTGTGACCGTGGCGAAGGCCACGAAGAGCAAGAGATACCAAGACCCCAGTTTTCCCCAACTGACGAGTTGGAGCGCCTTTTGGCCTGAGTAGCGCCAAGTACCTGTGAACGTTCCGATATTTTCGGCAACCCAAAGCATGAGCGCTGCCCCGAGCGCGACGAGGGGCACGGGCACCCAGAGCCAGATGTCGAGGGTGCGGAACCAGAGGCGGGTGCGGGCGAAGAGCAGGATGGTGGCGGCAAAGAGTGCCAAGCGGGCGTCTGGCAGGAAGTGGTGCGACCAGAAGTTCACGTAGATCGCCACCGCGAGGGCCGCGATGCTCCAGTAGGGCAAGGCGGGGGCGAGGCGGATGCGGAACAGGCGGAGGGCGCGGGCGATATAGCTGCCGACCGAGGCATACATGAACCCTGTGAAGAGCGGCACGTCGAAGAGTTTGAGGACGCCCGGTTCGGGGTAGGCCCATGAACCTGCGGAAACCTTGAACCATTCCATCATCGTGCCTGTGAGATGGAACAGCAGGATGACGCGGGCTTCTTCCAACGTTTCAAGCTTGGTGGCGATGAAGAGGGCTTGCAGACCCACGGCGATGAGGACGAGCGCGTCATAGCGGTGGAGCGCCCAGTCGGGTTGCCAGAGGGCGCGGGTGAGGATCAGAGCGGCAAGAAACGAGAGCGCGAAGAGGCAGGACGCGGCTTGCAAGGCAAAGAAGACCACGAGCCGCGCGAGGGGGCGCGGGAGGGTGGAAAAGGCCCAGGTTTCAAAGCGGCTCTGCAACATGGCGCGACCATGGCGAAGGCTTTGGGAAAAAGCAAACAGGCGCCGCGCGGGACGACGCCTGTTCGAGAGATTTTGTAGGAAAATCAGAGGTTCGGGTAGAGGGGGAAGCGCTCGCAGAGGGCTTCGACGCCTGCTTTCACCTTGGCTTCCACATCGGTGTTGCCTTCGGGGCCGTTGGCGGCGAGACCGTCGACCACTTCAACGATCCAGCGCGCGATCTGGCGGAATTCTTCTTCCTTGAAGCCGCGGGTCGTGCCTGCGGGGGTGCCGAGGCGGACGCCGGAGGTGACGGTGGGCTTTTCCGGATCGAAGGGGATGCCGTTTTTGTTGCAGGTGATGTGGGCGCGGCCGAGGGCTTTCTCGGTATCGTTGCCCTTCACCGACTTCGGACGGAGGTCGACGAGCATCACGTGGGTGTCGGTGCCGCCCGTGACGATGTCGAGGCCGCCCTTCATCAGTTCATCCGCGAGCGCTTGGGCGTTCTTGATGACCTGTGCTTGGTAGTCTTTGAAATCGGGGCGGAGCGCTTCGCCGAAGGCGACGGCTTTTGCCGCGATCACGTGCATCAGGGGGCCGCCCTGGATGCCGGGGAAGATCGCCGAGTTGATCTTTTTGGCGATATCTTCGTCGTTGGTCATGATCATGCCGCCGCGCGGGCCACGCAGGGTTTTGTGCGTGGTGGTGGTGGCGACATGGGCATGCGGGAAGGGCGAGGGGTAGAGGCCAGCGGCGATGAGGCCTGCGAAGTGGGCCACGTCTGCCATCAGGTAAGCCCCGACAGAATCAGCGATTTCGCGCATTTTCTTGAAGTCGATGACGCGCGGGATGGCGGAACCACCAGCGATGATCATCTTCGGCTTGTGCTCTGCGGTGAGGGCCGCGATCGCGTCGTAGTCGATCTGGCTGTCCTGCTTACGGACGCCGTATTGCACGGCATTGAACCACTTACCCGACTGGTTCGGCTTGGCGCCGTGGGTGAGGTGGCCGCCTGCGTCGAGGCTCATGCCGAGGATGGTGTCGCCGGGCTGGAGGAGCGCGGTGTAGACGCCTTGGTTCGCCTGCGAGCCGGAGTTCGGCTGGACGTTGGCGAAAGAGCAGTTGAAGAGCTGGCAGGCGCGTTCGATGGCGAGGTTCTCGGCCACGTCGACGAACTGGCAACCGCCGTAGTAGCGGCGGCCTGCATAGCCTTCCGCATATTTGTTCGTCATAACAGAGCCTTGCGCTTCCATCACGGCAGCGGAGACGATGTTTTCCGAAGCGATCAGCTCGATTTCATGGCGCTGGCGGCCAAGCTCGTTGGTGATCGAGCCCCACAATTCGGGGTCGCGGGTGGCGAGTTTTTCAGTGAAAAAGGCAGTGTCGGACATGGGGTGCGCTCCCTTGGCAACTTGGTTGGCGTGTTCCTAAGGCATCGCTTCAAACTGTGGAAGTGTTGAAAGCGACGCACGGGAAAGGAATGGCGGCGGGGGTGGCATTGATCGCGGCAATATGCTTCCATCCGCGCAAGGCTGCGCCTTTCGGAAACTTCGGAGAACCTTATGAAAATTGCCTTCGCCGCCAGTGATGCCCCCGTGGCCCAAACGGCGCGGGCAGTGCTTGTGGGGCGGTATGGCCATACCGATGAGGCGGATGCGGATGTGATCGTGGCCTTGGGGGGCGACGGGTTCATGTTGCAAACGCTACACCGGACCCAGACCTTGGACGTGCCTGTCTACGGGATGAACCGGGGCACGGTGGGCTTTCTGATGAACACCTATTCCGAAAGCGATCTGGTGGCGCGGCTTCAGGCGGCGGAAGAGGCGGTGATCAATCCCCTCTCGATGCGGGCGGAAACCGTGGCAGGGGAAGTGCATCAAGCCCTTGCAATCAATGAGGTTTCTCTGCTGCGCCAAGGCCCGCAAGCGGCCAAGTTGAAGATCTGGGTGGACGGGCGCTTGCGGCTTGAAGAGCTGGTTTGCGACGGGGCCTTGGTGGCGACGCCTGCGGGATCGACGGCTTATAACTACTCGGCGCATGGGCCGATCCTGCCCATCGGTTCAGGCGTTCTGGCACTGACGGCGATTGCGCCGTTCCGGCCACGGCGGTGGCGGGGGGCGATCTTGCCTGCGGCGGCGCATGTGCGGTTCGAAGTGACCGATCCGGCGAAACGGCCCGTGATGGCCGATGCCGATAGCCGTTCGGTGCAGGATGTGGCGGTGGTCGATGTGCAGGTGGAACCCGATATCCGGCACCGCATCCTCTTCGATCCGGGGCACGGGTTGGATGAAAGACTGATCCGCGAGCAATTCGCCTAAGCCCGGCGAATCATCGCTCTAACCCTCTGGTTAACAACAAAAAACGACATTTCCGAAGCGTATGGATTGCGTCTGGATTGCGTATGGC
>RFUP01000268.1 GCA_009922885.1 Paracoccaceae bacterium | reverse complement strand
CGCAAGCGGCCATGTTGTAAGGCATGTTTTTGGGGCGAGCCAATTCCGCAATCTGCGCCCGGTTGAAACTGTCATAGCTGGCGTTCGGATGCTGGGCCTGCATCTGCTCGGCTTTGTAGCCCATGGGCAATGCCGCCATCATTCGCCGCTCGATTTCGAGCGTAGAGAACGGGGCTACAGGCTCGGCATCGCCCGGCGGCATCTCGGTATACAAAAGCGCGTGGCGGCTGATCAGGCGGTGCAGGTAGCGGCAATGCCTGTCTGTCCAATCCATCATCGGCGCGACAGAGATTTTAGCGTTTTGATTTATTTGCATGTTTTGTGTATCTTCAAACTGTTGGCTTTGGGGCCTGCTGCGCTGGAATTTGCCCCAATATCCCCGAATTTGCCCCACTACGACGTCTCATTGCACAGATGCGCCGCGCACGAAATGGCCCCCATCTACCCGTGCTCCCCTCCGGTGCCTGACCTGCGTCCAGATCAGACGAAAGGGCCGCTTTGCCGCGCGAGACGGCCCGAAGTCGCGACGACGCCCACGCTCAAGCCCGCCAGGAGGAGAGCCCTGCGTCGATCAGGGGCTGGCGCCTACAAGCACGTCCGTTTCCCGCCTCCAGACCTTTGGCGACCTCGCAGGCCTCATATAACCGATATGTGCAAGGTAGGGAAACCGCCGCGTCGCGGGCCAAGGCCGCCACGCTCACGACGCTCAAGCGCGATCTGGGCAAGGAGAAGGTCGGTCACCTCGACCGGCAGAAGCTGATCGACTACGGCTAGATGCGTGCAGACCAAGGCGCCGGACCGGTGACCCTCGGGATCGATATCGGCGTGATCAAGATGATCATCACTCATGCGGCAGCCGTGCACGGGCTCGACATTTCTCCGGAACCCGTCGATCTTGCTCGCGTGGCGCTGAAACGTCTCGGCCTGATCGGCAAGGGCACAGAGCGGGATCATCGCCCCACCATCGATGAGTTGCACGCCAGAGACCAACTGCTGGTCCGACCGAAATGCTCGCGACAATCCGCGATACCGTGCGATCGAAACATGAACATCAGTTACACACGGCTCTCCGCAACTTATTGAAATCAATTTATAATCGCCACCATCCATCATAGGGGCGCAAGACATACGCCAAGGTACGATATTCTGCGATTTTCTTTCCATTGTTGACGTTTATCTCAGCTTGGGCGGTCCCGCCAGAGCATGTTTCAGGCCCGCTATTGCTCGTCCGAGCCCGTTTTCGATCAAGTTACAACAAATGTTGCGCCTGAAACGCGATGTTGTAGCTCGGCCCTACCCTTCTCCGTTCGTCGCTAAGGGATCGGTTCCAATCCGTGCGCGCTCCTTTTGCCGCAATTCACCACTCCGCGCGCGACCTCACAGAAAGTGGACAAACTGATCCTGTGACGCATCAGTGCCAATGGCCGTCCTTGCATCGCCTTGGATCGGCAAGATTACCTTCGCCCAAGTGAGCGCAGTCACAAATGCAAACCCCTCCCCGGCGCAAGAGGCTGACCGCCGCAGATTTGAGCCGCTCAGTTCCGGGCCGAAAGCTGATACCCCGGAACGGCCACGGCCTGCACGGTCGTGATCGGTGCCGGGCCGATCCATGTGGTCCGCTCGATGACGAACAGGGCGCTGCCAACAGGGGCAGAGAGGTGTTTCGCAGTCTCGCCTTCCGCTTTCACCGCCGAGAAACTGACCTCGAGACGACTGTAGGGCTTGTGGCGGACAAGCCATTCGTTCGCGCTTTCCCGTGTGAGGTCCACGCTCAGGATCTCCGGCGTTGACGTCGTGTCGATCCAGCGATCCTCAAGGATGTAGGGTCGGTTGTCGGCAAGGTGCAGCGCCTTCACATGCAGCATCCGGGACGGCCGCTGAATGCCAAAACGCGCCATGACTTCAATCGGCGTTTCCTCCAGTTCTCGGCTGATGAGCTGGTAATTGTACTTGGCGCCGCGTTGCTCGACCTCGCGCCGGGTGATCGGAATGTCGAATGTGGCGCGGGTGACGGGGTCGGTCCGGACATGGGTGCCACCCTTGCGCTTGCGCTCCACCAGCCCGGCAAGGGACAAATCCTGCATCGCGCGCTGAACGGTCGTGCGGGCACAGCCCAATTCCGCGGCAATGTCCTCATCGCGAGGCAGCTTGTCGCCCGGCGCGTAGGTCCTGTTCAGGATCCGCGCGCGGATTTCGTCACGAACCCCGGTCCATGACATGCGTGTTTCCACGTTCAAATATCTGTCTCCAACCGTGTCATCGTCAGCTTGTAGCGGTCAACTATCGCATCGCGCCGGACATGGCGACCGTTCGTCACGACGTGCCGGCCGGCGCTCCAGACATCGCGGATGCAGGACTGGCCGCGGCCCCCGAAGATCAGGCTGTCGAGCGCCGTATCGCCCGGCCGGTTGCATAGCCATTCATTGTCGTCGTCCAGCCCGACAAGGTCCGCAAGCGCGCCCACCGCGATCCGCCCGGTGTCGCGCCCGCCCGCCTGTGCGCCGCCGCGCGTGGCGGCATCATGGAGCACGCGGCCCGTCGACCGGTCCGGCATCGCCAGCGCGGCCCGCGAGCGGTCCCGCAGGCGTTGGGAATATTCCAGCGTCTTCAACTCGTCGAACAGGGTGATGTGGATGTTGGAATCCGATCCGAACCCGATTGTCCCCCCTGCCCCGAGATAGCGCGTGCCATTGAATATCCCGTCACCAAGGCTCGATTCCGTGATCGGGCACAGCCCCGCAACGGCCCCGGTCCGCGCGAGGGCGGTTGTCTCGGCCTCTGTCATCTGCGTGCAGTGGATCAGGCACCATTGTGCGTCGACCGGATGATTGCGCAGCAACCATTCCGTCGGGCGCGCGCCGAGATGGGCGAGGACCTCGTCGACCTCGGCCACCTGCTCGGCAAGGTGCATGTGGATCGGGCCGGACCGCGCCTCGGTCAGGATGGCATGCAACCCTGCCGGATCGACCGCGCGCAGGGAATGGGGGGCCATCCCGATGGCATTGTCCGCAAAGCTGCGGGCGATGATATCCGCCGCGTCGGCATGCAGGCGCAGGAAGCGGTCGGGATCGTTGCCGAAACGCTTTTGGCCGCCATTGAGCGCGCGCAGATCGCAGCCGCCGTATTGGTAGTGCACCGGCAGCAGGGTCAGGCCGATCCCGGCCTGCGCTGAAGCGGCCACGATCCTTTCGGACATCTCGGCAAGCGTCCCGTAAGGCCTGCCGCCGACGTCGTGATGCAGGTAATGGAATTCGGCGACGGCACCATAGCCCGCCTCCAGCATCTCCATGAAAACCAGCCCGGCGATCGCCTCCACATCCTCTGGTGTCAGTTGGTCGAGGAACTTGTACATCAGCCGCCGCCAGCTCCAGAAGCTGTCGCGCGGGTCCGGGCCCCTGGCTTCGGTCAGGCCCGCCATGGCGCGCTGAAAGGCATGGCTGTGCAGGTTGAGCGGTGCCGGAAGCAGCAGGGCCGTCCGGTGCGTCGGCGTTTGCGAGACCGGGCCGATCTGTACGATTCGACCGTCCCGGCCGATCATCACCTCCAGATCAGCTTGCCAACCATCCGGCGTAAGAGCCTGATTTGCATGGATTACCTGCACGCCAACAACTCCATTGACATTTTTATGTAGCTACATATTAATTTTAAAGGCGATATATTTCAAGGGAAACCAATGGCGCAGCGCTACG
>RFUP01000267.1 GCA_009922885.1 Paracoccaceae bacterium | reverse complement strand
GGGTCACGTCCCCGCCAATCTCCATACACCCTGTCAGCCCGAGCCCCGCCCAAAGGGCGACCCCTAGCTTCAATACTGATACCTGCCGTATGCCTCGCCCCTATTTTGGGTGCTTCTTGTAGGGGGGGGCCGATCTTCTGCCGGCCCTCTCCACTTCTTATAACATCTCCCAGAGCGTCCGTTTTACCCTCAGATCAGAACCGTGATGTCCTCGTCGATGATCAGGCGGCCATCCGCTCCCAGCGTGTAAACCGTATACCCCTGCCCCTCGACCTGAACCGAACCCGCAGCCACAGCCCCAAGCGCAGTCACGGTATCATCCGAACCACCATGGATCGTCACCGTATCGGAGTTCGTCGAGAGCGCTTTCAGTTGCGCTTCCGTGATCGTGAGATGGCTGTCTTCCGCGAATTGCAGGTCGATCGCTTCGATCTGATGCGCCGAAAGCCCTGCAGGCAGATCAACCACCGACGTCGACATCTCGTCCAACACGAGGTAGGTGCCCGAGGTGTTTCCAGCCGCATCCGTCGAGTTCACGATCAGGTGCGAGCCATCCGGCACACGCGGCGAGAACGAGAAGAGCGTCTCGCCCAACACGTCCACAGGAACCCCTTCCGCACGATCCACTGTGATCGTGTTGTCGGCCTTGAGTTCCGAAACCGTCAGGTCTTCACCATTCGTTTCCACCGAAATCCGGCTGATCCCGAGGTGGTCGCGGGTGTAGCTTTCCACCAGCGGCCCGTCGGGCGCGACCGTATCCACCGCGAAGCTGCGCGAAATCTGGCTGTGGTTGCCTGCCGCGTCCGTTGCATGGATCTGCACCGTGGCGGTGTAATCGCCATTGCTGAAGGCCGATGCTGGAAGCGTCGCGCTCCACAGGCCATTGGCGCCAACCGTCGCCGCGTAGCTCGTGCCATTGTACACGAGGTTCACCGAGGAACCCGCTTCCACACGGCCCGTCAAAACCACGCCATCGCGCGCTTCCGCCGCGTTCACCACGTTGTCGGTTTCCACAGCCGTCGCCGAGTTTTCGAGGCGGTTCACGAAGGTATCCACCTGAACCGACTGGCTCGTGGTGCCGATGTTGCCGTGCTTGTCGGTCGCGGTCACGCTCAGGGTGACGGTCTTTTCGCCCGTCGGCAGCATGTTCCCCGCGAAAGGCGCGGTCCACGTGCCATCGGGGTTCACCGTTGCCACCACAGTCTTGCCATCGAGCGTCACGTCCACACGGGTCGAGCCCGCTTCGGTCGTGCCTGTCAGCACCACACCAGACGAAAGCGACGCGCTGTTCACGAGGCCAGCACCACCGGAAACCCCGAGGTTCTGAACAACCGTGTCCACACCAACCGTCGTAGTCACCGTGGAGCTGTTGCCTGCCGCGTCCACCGTCGTTGCCGTCACCGTTGCCGCGTCTGTATCCGCAGGCAATTCGCTCCGCAGGAAGTTCGCCGTCCACTGGCCAGAGCCATTGGTCACAACCTGACGAGTGCCCGAACCGAAATTCACAGTCACAACCGCATTCGGAACCGATGTGCCTGTGATCGTCGCGCCATCAAGCGATTCCGCGAGGTTGATCACGTTATCGCCTTCGACGGCCGCAGGCCCGATCGCCAGCGCATTCGGAACCGTATCCACCGTGACCGACGTCGTTTCCACACGGGTGTTGCCCGCCGCGTCGGTCGCCGTTGCCGTTACCGGAACAACCTGCTCACCCGTCGGCACCTGCGCGCCCGTGAAGGTCGCGGTCCAAGAACCATTTGCCGCCACAACCGCCGGAACCGTCGCAGTGCCAAGCTGCACCATCACCGTCGAACCCGGTTCGGTCTGGCCCGTGATCACCACGCCGCCGCCATGTTCGGCCGCGTTCACCACATGGTCCGCGCCACCCGCAGTCGTGCCTGCCGTCAGCGCGTTCACCAGCGTGTCATAGCCCAACGTCGCGCTCGCTTGCGCGGTGTTGCCTGCTGCGTCCGTCGAGGTGACAGTGACCGGAACCGAGCCTTCGCCCTGCGGCAGATCCGTCGTCGGGATCGTTACCGTCCACGACCCGTTCGCCGCAACCGTCGCCGGATGCGCCTTGCCGTTCACATTCACCACAACCGAAGTTGATCCGGCTTCCGAAGTGCCCGTCAGAACCACGCCCATCGCGCGTTCTGCGGCGTTCATCACCGCATCCGTTCCGGTGCTCTGCGTCGCAACGCCCACAGCGGTTTGCGTGTCGTAATCCAGCGTCGAAGTCGCGGTCGTCACGTTGCCCGCCGTGTCCGTGGCTTTCGCTGTGACATTCAACGTGCCTTCGCCCTGCGGCAGCTCTGCCGACGAGAAATTGACCGTCCACTTACCGTCCGCGCCAACAGTGGCCGCACGCGTCACCGACCCAAGCGTGATTTCAACGCTCGAACCGGGTTCGGTCGTGCCAGTCAGCACGATCCCGGCCGAACGCTCTGCTCCGTTCACAAGGTCATCGCCGCCCGACTGGCCGATATTGATCGCCACATCGGCTTCCGTATCCACATTGAACGTGCGCGTCGCCGTGGCCGTGTTGCCTGCCGCGTCGGTCGAGGTCACTTGCGCTGTGGTCTGGTAGGTGCCCGAAGGCAGGCTGCCCGCACCGTAAGTCACGCTCCACGCGCCATCCGCGCCTGCAGTTGCCGTGCGCGAAACGCCTTCCACCACAACCGTCACGATCGACCCCGGCTGGGTCGTGCCCGTCAGCACCACACCGCCTGCGGCTTCCGAGTTGTTCACAACGTCATTCCCGGCAATCGGGTTCGACGAAATCGTCACCATGCCCAGCGTATCAACATGGAAGCTACCCGTGGTGCTCGACGGGTTGCCCGCGCCATCCACCGTCGAAACCGTCACATCCGCATCGTATTCGCCACCGGGGAACGTGCCCGCTGGCCAATTGGCCGACCAGCCGCCATTGGCACCCGTGGTCACAGTCTGCGTGAAGGTCTGGCCGTCTGCCGTCACCACAACGGTCATCACCGCACCCGGCGTCGACGTACCCGTCACAGTCACACCGCTTGCGCCTTCTTCGGCGAAGTTCACCGTGCCATTGCCGCCCACCAGCGAGGTGGCGATGTCGATATCATGCGGCACCGTGTCGATCACCAGTTTGTCGGTGTAGCTGGCCGAGTTGCCATAGGCATCGGTCGAGGTCACCAGCACATCGGTTTCATATTCGCCGCCCGGCACTTCGGTTTGCGAATAGGTCACAGACCATGTGCCATCCGCTGCAACCGTCGTTGTTTTCGTCTCGTTGAGCACCGTCACCGAGATGCTCGACCCCGGCTCGCCCTGCCCCGTGATCGTCACGCCATCCGTGTAATCCGCGAGGTTTTCGACATGGATCACCGAGTTGGTGCCCTGCGTGAAGTCCACATCCGGCGCCACCGTATCGATCACGATATGCGGGCCATCGAGATCCGTCGTCGTGCCGTTTGTCTCAACCACCTTCACCGCAACATCGTATTCCCCGTCCACCGGGAAATCGGTTCCCGTGAAGGTCGTCGTCCACGTGCCGCCCGAGGTTGCCGTGGTCACAACGGTTTCGCCGCCGATCACCACCGTCACCGTCGAACCCGGCTGCGCCGTGCCCGTGATCGTGATCGTCGGGTCATCCGCGCCCGCGCGCACCATCGGGTCTTTTTCGTTCACGCTCGGCGCGATGTAGTTGCCGCCACCG
>RFUP01000266.1 GCA_009922885.1 Paracoccaceae bacterium | reverse complement strand
GACCTCGCACCGGATTTCCTCTTCTCCGGCTATGGCATGCGCCCCGAGGCAACGCTTCTCATAACCACGCGCAAAGGCCTCTCGCCCTTCCACGTCGCGCCGAAACCTCTCGAATTCTCCGAAGCCGTCCTCGCAGACACCGCCGCCCGCTGGGCCGCACGTCTAGGCCCCGTCACAGGCCCCGCCAGCACTCCAGACGCCCTCGTATCATGGGCGCGCGACATGGGCCTCACAACCCTCGTCACGCCCTACGCCCCCGTCGGCCCCACGGCCGATCTCTTCGCCTCCGCCAAACCGAAACTCGCCGCCCACGGCATTCGCCTCGCCCAAATCCAGCGCCCCTTCGACGCCCGCGCATGGCCGCACGCCACGCATGGCTTCTTCCGTTTCAAGGAAGCGATCCCGAAACTCCTGAAGGCGCTCTGAAAGGTTTGCTCAAATCCGGATCTGTTGCTTGTTCATAAAGGTGAACAGGCTCTTCAAAATGACCATGAAACAAAGCGTGCCGAGCATGTCACCAAGCACGTAGCCAATCGCCAACAGACCCCCGTTCAAATAGGCATCGAACGAGCCGAAAATCGCCGAGCTAATGATCCCGTTGAGCGCGGAAGCAACGACAGTCACGAGAATGATCGTCCGGAAGGGCGGCAATCTGGGCAGTGTATCAGCCAGAAAAATGCTTTGCCCCAGCAGCTTGCTTGTCTGCAGAGCCAAATAAAACACCAGCGTCGACCCCGTAGATAATAGCAAAAGCAAGGTCACGTCCTGCACGGCCCAGAAAAAGTGGTTGCACAACAGCGACCCTACGAGGATCGGAGGCACAGCCCGCCAGCCAAACAGCATGAAGGAAACGATCCGCACGCCCGAAGGCAGGAAGGCAAGCGAAACGAAGGCCACTGATCCCGGCAGGAGCGCCTCCTGCGCCGGGCTGATGGCCGCATGAACGAACCAGTAAGAAAAACAATAAAGCAGAAAAACCCCGACAGTCGCGATCAGGAAGGTTCTCAAACTGGAAATTGCCATCCGGTAAGCCTATGCGTTCTTTCTTCATTCCGAGGCTAAACACAGAGCTTCAACGAAGGAAACAAGGCCTACCCTGATGGCCCCGCCTATTGCCTTTCGGAGCAGATATTCACTGCACCATTTTCTCCTTCACAACCGCCGTCCTTACGCGGCGAAACGAAAAGAGGCGAGCCTTTCGGCCCGCCTCCTTCTGTCACTCTCTCAGGATCAGCCGAAAATATCGGCCGTGATCCCCTCATACCAGCCGATCGACTCCTCGTAGGTCTGCTTGCGAAGGCCCGCATCCTCGCCATTCTGGCTGATGAAGCTCGATGTCGAGGCGATCTTCTCCGGTGTCGGCTCGTAAGACGCCCCCACCTTCACCCCGTCATCCGCCGCCAGAAGCGACCAGCAGGTATTGGAATACTTGGCCGGGAACACCTTCGATCCCGTCAGTTCCCCACGGATCGCCATCGCCGCCACCTTGGCTTGGCTATTGGCCGAGAAGCCCGACTTCGGCATATCGCCCTGCGCCGAGGAATCCCCCAGCACAAACACATTCTCGTCCATCTTCGACTTCATGCTGTCAGGCAGAACCGGAGCCCAGCCCTTCTCGTCGGTCACACCAGCAATCTGTGCAATCTTGCCCGCCATCTGGCCGGGGATCACGTTGCACACATCCACCTTCTGCGCCGAACCGTCGATCACGACTTCCATCGTGTCCGGGCGCACTTCCACCTTGTCACCCCCGAAGTCCGGCCCGACCCGCTCCACCATACCGGGGTAATGGCGGCTCCAGCCATCCTCGAAGAGGCCCTGCTTCGAGAACTTCTCCTTCGGATCAACGATCAGGATCTTCGCCGTCGGGTTCTTCTGGCTCAGAAGCCACGCCACCATGCTGATCCGCTCATACGGCCCGGGCGGGCAGCGATAGGGGTTCGGCGGGGCGATCATCGCGAAAGTCCCACCCTGCGGCATCGCTTCGATCTGCGCCTTCAGAAGCTGCGTTTGCGGCCCGGCCTTATAGGCATGTGGCATGATTTCCGCATGCGCATCCACCGACCAACCCGGCACCGAACCGTCGCGAAAATCGATCCCCGGCGACAGCACCAAACGGTCATAGGGCAGCACTGCCCCTCCCGCGAGCGTCACCGTCTTCGCTGCACGGTCCACACCTGTGGCCAGATCGTTGATCACGGTCACACCCGTTGCCGCCATCTTGTCATAGCCGTGCTGAAGGCTCTCGAACTCGCGGAAACCACCAATATAGAGGTTCGAGAAGAAACAGGTCGTGTAGATGGGGTTCGCCTCAACCAGCGTCACCTCCACAGCCCCCTTGCTGTCTTTCGCGATGTAACGGGCCGCCGTAGCGCCCCCTGCACCACCACCGATCACAACAACTCGCGGCTTTGCTTGCCCCATCACCATCGGCGCATTCAACGCCGCGGCAGTCGCAATCCCCGTTCCGATAAAGGCGCGTCTATTCAAAGTCATTGCCGTTCCTCCCTTGGTTTTGGCTTTACTCCAGCCCGTTAAAATACGCGGCCAACGCGGCGATCTCTTCCTCCGTCAATCGCCCGGCCATCATTTGCATCACCGGATGCGGCCTGATCTTTTGTTTGTAGGCATGCATCGCGATGACGAAATCCTCCGCCGGCCATCCGATGATCGCCGGTATCCCGTCATTACTTCCGTCCACTTGGTGGCAAGTCTGGCACTCGTTCGCGAGGTACTCGCCGTATTCCGGATCCCCCACCAGCGCCAACACCTCTGGCGGCAATTCCACTTCCCGCGCCCGTGCCGTCGGCGAGGATTCCGGAATGTTCTGCGGCATGTCCGAAAACTGGCGCAGATAGGCCAGAACATCCGCCCGATCCTGCGGATCTTTCAAGCCGGAGAAGTTCATCCGCGTGCCCGTCACCAAAGCTTTCGGATTTTCCAGATAGGCATCGAGCGTCTTGAACTCCCAATCCAGCCCGTCCGCGCCCATCCGCGCAAGCCCCTTGGAATAGAAGAACCCGTCCTTCTCCGCTGCCGCGCGCCGCCCGAAAATCCGGTTCAACTCCGGCCCGATGCGGTTCCGCGCCGAAACGCCAACCTCATGGCACCCCGAGCATTTCCTGAAAACGATTTCGCCCTTGTCTGCATCGCCGATCAACTCCGCCGCAGACAGAGGTCCGCCAGCCATCGCCAGAGCCAGAATGATCCGTTTCAGCATACGCGCCTTCCTCCCTAGGGCCACGGCCCCTTCTTTCCAAACGACCGTCGCATGGATGGAGGAATAACGAGGGGCCACGCGCCGATCTGCTGCGCGTTTAAAGGCCTCCGCATCCCTCCCAGATGCGAATGCGATCCATTTCCAGCGCCCCTCAACGCTAGAAACAAGAAGGGCGGGCCAGTGTTCCGGCCCGCCCCTATTCTCAGTTCGAGAAGGTCTTCAGATAGGCGGTCACAGCCGCGATATCGTCGTCCTTCTTGAACCCCGCAAAGGACATCTTGGTGCCCTTGATGTAGTCCTTCGGCTTCTTCAGGAATTCCGCCAGATTGGCTTCCTCCCAGACTACGCCTTCCTCGCCCATCGCGGTGATGGTCTTGGAGTACTTGAAGCCGTCATGGCTGCCGAGCTTGCGCCCGAAGAGATTGTTCAGCTCGGGTCCGGTCTTGTTGGCCGCGCCCTCGCCCACTTGGTGGCAAGCCGAGCACTTCTTGAACGCCTT
>RFUP01000265.1 GCA_009922885.1 Paracoccaceae bacterium | reverse complement strand
AGAACTATGTCTGCGCCATCACCACCATCTACTTCGTCATCATGGTCGCCGCCAAAGATTTGGTCTTCGCCACGATCCCCATGCAAGGTGTCGCGCCCGACCCCGCCAACGATCATATCGCCGCCGTCTCCGCCGTCGATTGCATCATCTCCCGCGCCACCAATCAGCGTATCCTGCCAGTCACGGCCAAAAATCGTGTCGTTCCCAAGCCCCGCATCCAACCATGCCGCGCGGTCCACCGCGATCATGGTCTCGCCGCGATCCGAACCGACGATTTCAATCGATCCATCCTCGATCACCGTCACCTGCCAATCGGCGACCAGATCCACCGAGCCGTAAAGATGCACCAATGCTTGCTTGTCAAAAGGCGCAAGGTCGGTCGCATAAGGGGTTCTGATATTGTAGGTCATCACCGAGTTGGCTTGCGTATCAAGATCAGGATCCAGAGTCGCTGAATCGTCCTGATGCGGGTGCTCAAGACCCATCGAATGACCAAACTCGTGCAGGTTTACCTGATAGCCATATCGCCCAGGCTCCATGTTGACAGACCCGTTCACCAACCCGCCTTGAGACGTGAAAGCATCATATGCAACGGGCAGCGACGCCCAACCGCCCACGCCGCTCACATTCGCGCCACGGATATTGACCATAGCCTCGCCCGTCACTTCGACGAGGATTATGCCCGCAACAGCTTCATACTGCGCCGCAACCTGCCGGAAATAATCGCGCTGCACCTCCGAGTAAGACCAGTAAGCCGACACATTGAAATTCGACTCCGCTGGATCGGGCAGATCCGCCGTTTCCACGAAGGAATAGGTCACGATCACCGGCGTCCCAACGGCTGTCATCCCATTCCACCGCAGCACATCGTTATCGAGATAGGCCAAAACAGCCGTGTAATCAGAAACTATCGCCATCACATTCCCCTTTGGTCGGGACTTACCAGTAAAAAACGGCTGCAATGCGGCTCAGACTAGCCGTTTTAACGAACTGCCAACCTAGATGTTTCCCTTTTTACGGAACAGGTGGCAGACTGTTTCAAATTCCCCCCAGATCGCCTATATGCGCCCGATACCAGCGACAGGCCCTATCATGACCGCATCTGCCCCCATCACTCAGGACGTCCTCACGATCCCGCGCAAGCTGCCCGAAGGCGGCAAGACGAACCTCGTCGGCCTCACGCGCGATCAGATGCGCGCCGCTCTGATCGCCGCTGGCACGCCCGAGAAACAAGCGAAGATGCGCGTCAACCAAATCTGGCAATGGGTCTACCATTGGGGCAGCCGCGATTTCGCCGCCATGACAAACCTCGCCAAGGATTACCGTGCCCTTCTGGCCGAGAATTTCGTGATCGAAGTCCCCGAAATGGTCTCGAAACAAGTCTCCGCCGATGGCACCCGCAAATACCTCGTCCGCATTGCTGGCGGTCACGAGGTGGAAGTCGTTTACATCCCCGAAGAAGATCGCGGCACGCTGTGCATCTCCAGTCAGGTTGGCTGCACCCTCACCTGCTCCTTCTGCCACACCGGCACGCAGAAACTCGTCCGCAACCTCACCGCCGCCGAAATCGTCGGCCAAGTGATGATGGCGCGCGACGATCTCGGCGAATGGCCAGAACCGGGGCAAGGCACGGGCGAAAACGGCCCCCGCCTCCTGTCGAACATCGTGCTCATGGGCATGGGCGAACCGCTCTACAACTTCGATAACGTCCGCGACGCGATGAAAATCGTGATGGACGGCGAAGGCATCGCCCTGTCGCGCCGCCGTATCACGCTCTCCACCTCCGGCGTCGTGCCGGAAATCGCGAAAACCGCCGAGGAAATCGGCTGCCTCCTCGCCATCTCTTTCCACGCCACCACCGACGAGGTGCGCGATAAGCTCGTGCCAATCAACAAGCGCTGGAACATCGAAACGCTGCTCGCCGAGCTGCGTGAATATCCGCGCCTCTCCAACTCGGAGCGCATCACCTTCGAATACGTCATGCTCAAAGACGTGAACGATACCGATGCCGACGCCCGCCGCCTCGTGAAACTGATCCAGGGCATTCCCGCCAAGATCAACCTGATCCCCTTCAACGAATGGCCCGGTGCGCCCTACAAGCGTTCCGACTGGTCGCGGATCGAGAAATTCGCCGATATCATCTACAAGGCAGGCTACGCCTCGCCCATCCGCACCCCGCGCGGCGAGGATATCATGGCGGCGTGCGGCCAGTTGAAATCAGCCACTGAACGCGCCCGTAAGTCCCGCGCGCAAATCGAAGCCGAGGCGGGCCTCACGCCCGAGGCCTGATCGCCCCATATACGCCTCAATTGTTTATCAAGCGCCGCAAAAATACCTTTTGCGGCGCTTGTTGCCAAAACGCGAGGCAATCCTGACGTCATCGAAAACAATCACGATGGAGTCAAAAATGGCCCTCTTTATTGGCAAAGACCCGAACGGTCTCGACGCAACCCTCCAGCTTCTGCGCGATACTCGCGCCCGCACCCTGTCGCGCCGCGAATGGCAGCACGTCCTGCGCGGTTACGGCTTCGATCTGCGCCGCACCAACCAAGGCACAACGCTTCTCAAGCTTCCGACGAACGTCGAAATTTGTGAACTTCCTGCCGATCTTTGCGCTTGATCCGCAATCCGTCCTAAAGATTCACAGTTTCTGAACGTTTTCCGAAGCAGTCTCGATTGATGTGGGAAGCGCCCTGCACGCCTTCCTTTGTTTGGAGTACTGCCATGCAACACTTCGGAAAGAACGCCTTCATCACTGCAGAAATCCTCACGCTGATCCGCGAGGACATCTCCTGCGCCATAGACGACGCCGACCTCCGCATTCGCCTGGCCCGCAACGGCTATGGCTTCCGCGACACGAAGGAAGGCCGCATGCTTGTCACCCTGCCGCATCAGGTCGAGGTGTGTCCGCTGTTCCTCTGATCAGCCGCACTGCCCCTGAGACGCACAAAACACCTCGAAGGCCTCATCTGCGGTCTCCACGAAGGTCATCAGATCCAAGTCCTCTGCGCTGATCGTTCCAGCCTCGGCCAAGGCCTGCCAGTTGATGATCTGGTCCCAGAACGTCTTGCCAAACAGGATGAACGGCACCTTCTTCATCCGCCCCGTTTGAATCAGCGTCAGCGATTCAAACAACTCGTCCAACGTGCCAAACCCACCCGGAAACACGCAGATCGCATTCGCGCGCATCAGGAAATGCATTTTCCGGATCGCGAAATAGTGGAAGTTAAAGCAAAGGTCCGGCGTTACATAGCTGTTCGGTGCCTGCTCGTGCGGCAGCACGATATTCAGACCGATCGAAATCCCGCCCGCTTCCTGCGCGCCCCGGTTTCCCGCCTCCATCACACCCGGCCCACCGCCCGTCACCACAATATCGCGCTTGCCGCCCATCTTCAGTGAACGCTCGGTCACCATCCGCGCGAATTTCCGCGCTTCCTCGTAATACTTCGAAAGCTCCGCCAGATAAGGCGTCTTCGCCGTGGTCTTCTTCGCAGGTTCCGGAATCCGCGCCCCCCCGAACAGCACCACTGTGCTTTCCACGCCATATTCATCCATCAATAGCTGCGGCTTCAACAGCTCCAGCTGCAACCGCACAGGGCGCAACTCTTCCCGCCCCATAAATGCTTCATCCGCGAATGCCAGCTTGTAGGACGGCGCGCGCGTTTGCGGGGTATCGGGAATATCCCGCGCCGTTTCAATGTCTTGGCGACTATCCCGAAACGGATGGTTGCGGCGGTGACGTGCC
>RFUP01000264.1 GCA_009922885.1 Paracoccaceae bacterium | reverse complement strand
GATGAAGGTCTTCGTCTTCACGATCCCCGGCACGGTGGGCTTTTTCGAAAGCATCGGGTTTCCGGCAATTCTCGCCTATGCGACGATCATCGGTGAAGTTGGCGGTGGCCTCTTGCTGATCGCAGGTGTCGCGGTGCGCCTCGTGTCTCTCGCGCTGATCCCCGTGCTTATTGGAGCCGCCTATGTGCATTCGGGCAACGGCTGGGTATTCTCTGCACAGGGCGGCGGCTGGGAATACCCGGTGTTCTGGGCGGTTGTGCAGGGCGCAGTTGCCGCGCTTGGGGCAGGGGCTTTCGCGCTGCGTATTCCTGCTCTCGACAACAAGCTGGGCCGTCTGGCTTAATCTGAAACGGGGCGGGCCGTGCAACGGGAGCGGCCCGCTCGCACGATGGGAAGGAACAAAGCCATGAGCGTCGTAACCGATTTGCAGCGTCTGCGTGACAGCCTTGCACCGACGGACCGGATGCCGGTGGTGTTTCTCGGCCACGGCAGCCCGATGAACGCCTTGGAGGACACGAGCTTCTCGCGGGCGTGGACGGAACTCGGCCAGAGCCTGCCCCGCCCGCGCGCCATTCTGGTGGTCTCGGCGCATTGGATGACGCAGGGCACGACACTGGTTGATGTTTCGGCGATGCCGCGCACTATTCATGATTTCTACGGCTTCCCCGAGCCACTCTATCAAATGCACTATGACGCCCCCGGCGATCCGGAATTGGCGCGCTCGGTGGCGGCGCTCTTGGCCAGCCATCACTCGGATGTGGATGATACATGGGGTCTCGACCACGGGGCGTGGACGATCCTGAAATACCTCTATCCCGATGCGGATGTTCCGGTGTTCCAGGTATCCATCGATATGGGGCGCGATCTGGCGCATCAGCTTGAAATCGGGCGGGCACTGTCGGAATTGCGCGATAGGGGTGTGCTGATCCTCGGTTCGGGCAACGTGGTGCATAACTTGCGTGCGTTGCGGTTCGGTGGCGCACCGCAAGATTTCGCGGTGGAATTCGACAAGCTGTTCGAGGATCGTCTGACGGTTCGGGATTTCGCAAGCCTTGCGGATCGCCCGAAGCTTGGGAACCTCTTGCGGATGGCGCATCCTTCGGTGGATCACTATCTGCCGGCCCTGACGATTGCGGGGGCGTCGGATGCGCGGGACGATCTGACCTTCATGACCGATGCCATCGAGTTGGGGTCTGTCTCGATGCGGTCTTTCGTGTTCCACGCGCGTTAACCGAAGGGCAATGGACGCGACGCGGAAGGTCGTTTCCTCACTCGCCTGGCCGAACAAGACTGGATAGAGGGGGCGCATGACACATGTTCCTGCACCCCCTCTTCCTGCGTTTTCCGACCGGACCGTTCTTGGCATTCTGCTGATGATCGGTTTTTGCATCACAGCGCCTCTGATCGATGTTTCCTCCAAACTGGCGACAGCGACGATCCCTGTCGGGCAGATCACCCTCGGGCGGTTTGTGGTGCAGGGGGCCTTGATGATGCCGATTTGCCTCTGGGTGGGGCAATCTTTGCGTCTGCCGGTGGCTTTTTTGCCTGTACTGATGTGGCGGGCGCTTTGCCTGATTATCTCGACCTACTGCTTCGTGGGCGCGGTTCGCTACATGCCGATTGCCGATGCGCTGGCGATTGCGTTTGTGGAGCCGTTCATCATCCTGCTCATCGGGCGCTTTATCTATCGTGAGGAAGTGGGGCCGCGGCGGTTGGCGGCGGTGGCGGTTGGTTTCGTCGGCGCGATGTGCGTGATCCAGCCTTCGTTTGCCGTGTTCGGGCCGGTGGCGCTTCTGCCCTTGGGCACGGCATTCTTCTTTGCTCTCTATATGCTCGTCACGCGGAGCCTCTCGCGGCGGATGCATCCGATAGCGATGCAGTTTCATACCTCGACCGTGGCCGCCGCGATCTGTTTGCCAGTGCTGATTGTGACGGATGCGTTCGACGTGCCGACCCTGACGTTCGTGCAGCCGGAAGGCTGGGCTTGGGCGTGGATGGCGGGCGTTGGGGCGGCCTCGGCGGTGGCGCATCTTCTGATGACCTATGCGCTGAAGTTCGCGCCGTCCTCGGTGGTGGCGCCGATCCACTACACCGAGATTGTCATGGCTGTCGCATTGGGTTGGGCGGTGTTCGAGGACTTGCCAAACCGTCTCTCCATGCTCGGGATTCTGATCATCGTGGGCTCAGGCCTTTACGTGTTCCATCGCGAGCGTTTGGCGGAGAAAAGAAAAAGAATTGCAATTTAAAGGAGAGTATTTCTTACTGACGCAAACTTAGATTGTTGCTTCCCTCAGAAACAAGGTTTGTGCCCGTGCGTGATAATCCTCTCCTTGGCATTCTTCTGATGCTCGGTTTTTGCGTGTTGGCCCCTTTGGGCGATGCGATGGCCAAGCTTCTGGGAGAGCGCGTGCCGCTCGGGCTTTTTGTTTTCATCCGCTTTGCTGTTCAGGCGGTTATCCTCTGGCCGCTGGTTTGGGCTGGCGCAAGGGCGTGGAAGATGCGCGGGCGGGTGTTTGCCGTGACCGCGCTGCGGACGTTCATGCATATCTTCGGCATCGCCTTGATGTTCTCGGCCCTGCAATTCCTGCCGCTGGCCGATGCTGTGGCGATTGTTTTCGTGATGCCCTTTATTCTGTTGGCCTTGGGGCACCTCTTTCTTGGTGAAGAGGTGGGGCCGCGCCGCCTTGTGGCGGCGGCCGCCGGATTTGTCGGGACATTGATGGTCGTGCAGCCGTCTTTTGCAGTTGTGGGCTGGCCCGCCCTGTTGCCCGTCGCTGTGGCCGTGAATTTCGCAGGCTTCATTCTTCTGACGCGGGTGATCGCGAAAGAAACCGATCCAATCGGCATGCAAGCGGTTTCGGGAACTCTGGCGACGGTGTTCATGGTTCCTGTGATGATCTGGGGGCCAACCACAGGCCTGTCGGCCCTCGCATCTGTCTCTCCGGATGCTGGAACCTGGGGGCTACTCTTCGGGATCGGGGTGATTGGAAGCCTCAGCCATCTCTTGATGGTGTGGTCGTTGCGCTATGCGCCCGCCGCCACTTTGGCACCGATGCAATATCTGGAAATCCCGTTGGCAGTGGCCTTTGGGTGGATGTTCTGGCGCGATTTGCCGAATGGGGTCGCTATGGTGGGCATTCTGATCACCTGCGCGGCTGGCCTTTATATTATCCGGTGCGAGCAGGCCAACGCGAGGAGCCGCTCCGCAGCGCCTCAATCAGGGCCGGAAGCACCTCTCGCGGCAGAATAAGGAGGAGGCTTGGTGCCTCGACCGAAAGGTGCACGCGCCCGCCTGTGCTGGCGTTCGAGGTTCCAACGCGCCCTAAGGGATGCAAGGTGAGCCCGTCAATCGGCCATTTCAAACCCGTGGAACGGCCCGAAACGGAGGCCAGGGGCCAAAGCGACACCAGCGTATCCTCGGCAAGATCGATGGTGATGTCGGGCGGGCAAAGCAGAACGATCTGGTCTCCGCCAAGGAGCAGGCACGGGCGATCCGGATGCTTGGCTAGCGTGGTGAAGGCCGCGAGCATATGGTCCACCCGCTGGCCCGAGAAGCCGATGCCGATCACGAAAGGCGCATTTATAGCCCGCAACGCCTTGTCGAAATCGGGGGTCTCTTGCTCGCTCACCTCATGAAGCGTCGACGGGGCGAGAAGCGCGCGCGCAGTTTCAGAAAGCGAGTCCATGTCGCCGATCACTGCTTCCGGCACCTGCCCAAAGGCCAAGGCGCGGTCGGCACCGCCGTCGGCC
>RFUP01000263.1 GCA_009922885.1 Paracoccaceae bacterium | reverse complement strand
TTTGATGGCGGAGGCCTAGCATGAGTGATGTCCTGCAAATTCACGTCGAGCGCCATCTGGCATGGGTGAGTATCCATAAGCCAGAGCGCATGAACGCTTTGGCACCCAGCGAAATGTTGGCGTTGGCCAGCACGCTGGAGGCATTGGACGCCCGTGAAGACGTCCGAGTCTTGATCTTGTCTGGATCGGGTGGGCACTCGTTTTGCGCTGGCGTGGACCTGAAAGCCTTGTCTCCCGAAGAAATCGAGCGCTTCCCATTGCCGATGCGTGGAGACGCGCGAAACCCATTTGAGCGGATCAGCGAGTTGAGTAAGCCACTCATCGCCTGCATTGAAGGTGTTGCCATGGGCGGAGGCGCCGAGTTGGCTCTGGCCAGCGATCTGCGCCTTGTCAGCAGCGACGTCCGCTTTGCTTTCCCTGAGGCAAAGGTGGGTATGGGAGCCAATTTCGCCTCGGTGGTGTTGCCAACGCTGCTGCCTAAGGCCGTGGCTTTGGAGTTGCTCTACACGGGGCAACCCCTGAGCGCTGAGCGTGGCGTGCAACACGGATTGTTCAACGCAGCGTATCCGGCGGCAGAATTGCGTGCCAACGTGCTTGACCTTGCCAACGTGATTGCTGGCAACGCTCCCTTGAGCGTTCGCCGACTCAAAGCCATGACCAGCAAGTCGCATGGCTTACCGATATCTGTGGGCCTGCGACTGGATGTTGGTCCCAATCCGTACACCAGTCTTGATCGAGTCGAGGGGCTGCGTGCATTCAAAGAGAAGAGGGCGCCTCAGTTTTTGGGGCATTGATTTTAAAAAGGAGACACACCATGAAACCGATTCAATTCAAACGTTTGGCCGCCGTGGCACTCAGTGCATCCGTGGCTTGGGCAGCGCAGGCTGCAGACTTGCGCTTCACCTCGTATTTGCCCGAGACGCACTTCGGGACCAAACTCATCGTCCAACCCCTGATCAAGAAGATCGACGAGTACACGCAGGGTTCCGTCAAGGTGACGAACTTTCCTGGCGGCCAGTTGGCCAATGCACCGGGCACGCTGAACGCTGTGAAGAGCGGGATCGCGAATATGGGGCTAGTTGGTGTTGGCTATGTTGGTGACGCCATGCCTCTCTCGACGATTGCGGAATTGCCCGGTGCGTTCTCCGATCTGGAGAAGGGGCATGCGGCCTATTGGCAACTGGTTCAGGACAAACTGGCCGAGGCCGAATTCCTGCCCAACAAGGTGCGCCCGATCATGATGAACCTGCTGCCGCAGACGCAGCTTGTTCTAGCGAAGAATATCGAGATCAATACTCTGGCCGACCTCGCAGGCCTCAAGATCCGCGTCCCGCACGCGACGGCAGGCGACGCTATTTCCGCACTCGGCATGGTTCCCGTCGAGATGCCGATCAGCGATCTTTACCTTGCGCTCGAGCGTGGCACCGTCGATGGTGCGATCAACCTGACTGCCTCGGTTCCCTCCTACAAACTGAACGAGGTTGCCCAGGCTGTCACAACCAACCTGGCGATGGGCTCGATCGGCTTCTTCGTGGTGATTGCGGAAAGCGATTGGCAGAAGCTTTCGCCGGAACAGCAAGAACAAGTGGCCCGTGCCGGCGCCGAGGTGGGTTCCGGTAGTGCGGCAACCTTCGTCAAGGTGAATGCCGGGGCAGAGAAGAAGCTTGCTGAAGGCGGAATGACCATGATCACCGTGCCCGAGGCCGTTGTGGCCGAGATCGACGCGGCAATGGCTGCTGTTGGTAGCAACTGGGTCGAGACAGTGGGGGCCCGCAACCCGATGGCTGCAGATATTTCGGCCGCCTTCAACGCTCTTCTGGCTGCACAGTAAGCTCTGCCAAACCCCGGTGCGGCCATGCCGCGCCGGGGACCGCGCCCTCAGAAGAAGGAAAGCGCAGATGCGCAAAATGCTTTCATGGCTCGAAAAAGGGCTACTGGTCGTGGCAACGGCTGGTCTATTGCTGATGATGCTCTCGATCACAGTGGATGCCATGGGAAGGCACGTGTTCAACAGTCCTCTCCGCGGCAATTTCGAGATGACGAGCCTCTATTTCATGGTCATCCTCGTTTTTGCGACGCTGTCATCCAACTATGCCCATGGCGTTCACGTAAGACTGGATGTGGCATCCGACGGGCTGAAACGTCGGTTCGGAAAGACCTACACGCGGGTGACGGCCCTAATTTGTTTGCCCGTTTTTGCGTTGTTCGCTTGGTATACCTGCATCGAGGCGCTCGCAAAATTCCAACACCTAGAAACCCGGATGGGGGCCATCCCGTTCCCGGTGTACCTGAGCTATGTCTGGGTCGCGCTTGGGACAGTAACTCTTGCTCTCCGCTGTATCCTTGATCTCGTAGCACCGCTCGACATTGCAGAAGATGCTGCCCACGGCGGAGGTGAGGCTGCATCATGACTGCCATTTCTGTCGCTCTTCTGGGCTTTGGCCTGCTGATGTTTTTCCTGCTGCTAGGCTTGCCTGTGGCCTTCTCGATCCTGATGGCAGGTGTCGCGGGCATCTGGCTCACGGTGGGATCCGGGCCCATTGCTGGAGTTCTCGCACACACGCCCTATGAGCATGTGGCGAGCTATACGCTCTCCAGTGTGCCTCTGTTCATCCTAATGGCAGAACTCCTTAGCGCGGGGAGATTCACATCGGATCTGTTCAACATCTCGCACCGTTTTCTCGGGCATTTGAAGGGCGGTATATCCTATGCCACGGTAGCGGGGGGCGTGCTGCTGGCGGCTATGTCGGGGTCGTCCACGGCTGCGGCCAGCACCTTGGCCTCGGTGGCTTTCCCGGAAATGCGCCGCTACAACTATGACCCGCGTTTTTCGGCGGCTCTTCTCTCCATTGTGGGCACGTTGGCCATCATGATCCCGCCTTCAATCGGGTTGATCCTTTATGGTGTCTTCACAGAGACCTCCGTGGGCCGATTGCTGCTCGCCGGTCTAATCCCGGGCGCTTTGACCGCGCTAGGGTTTGCCGTGACCATTTTTATTCTGGTGCGACGCAACCCGGACTACGCGCCGCAAACCGCAACTCGCGCCACAGCCCGCGAACGCTGGCAATCCATCGCTACAGCCTGGCCTGTGATCCTTTTGCTCGCGGGGATGGTGTTCGCTCTCTACTCCGGGATTATTACCGCAACCGAAGTAGGTGCGGTTGGAGCCTTCGCCGCGCTGGTCATCGGTATCATGATGGGGCGTGTCGGGGTCTCGGGAGTCTGGGCGGCTGCTGTGCGTGCGACACGTGCGAGCGCGATGATCCTGACGATTGTGGGGTTTTCTGCAGTGATCGGCGTCTTTATGGCGCTCAACGGGACGACCAACCTTCTGCTCAATATCATCGCAGAAAGTGGCCTGCCGAACTGGGCTGTTCTCGGTCTGGTTCTGTTGCTGCTTCTAGTGCTTGGCTTTTTCCTGGACCAACTTGCAATCTTGATCCTGACCTTGCCGGTCGTCTTCCCGCTAATGACGCAGCTCGGGTATGATCCGGTCTGGCTGGGGGTGATCTTTGTCAAAACGGCAGAGATCGGTCTGATCACACCACCTATGGGAATGAATGTCTTCGTTGTTGCGGGGGTCACCCGAATGCCCGTTACGGAAGTGTTCAAGGGGATCTGGCCATTTGTCGTGACAGAGCTTGTTATTCTGGTGCTGTTGGTGCTGCTGCCGCAATTGGCGCTGTGGTTCCCAAGGGTCATGTATGGATAGCGCCGTGTCTGTTTGTATCGAGGAGGCTTTGTCAGAGTAACTCTGCTTGAGCCGGGCAGGGGGCGGAC
>RFUP01000262.1 GCA_009922885.1 Paracoccaceae bacterium | reverse complement strand
GCGGTCCCTTCGAAAGGATGAACCGAAGCATCTTCTAAGGAACGTTTGAACCCGCAAGATCAGTCCGTGACGCAGTCACTATCCGAGCGTGGGGAAAACCATTGAGCTGTGCATTACAGAAATCTATCGAAGATCCATGATAGCGCGAGATTGATCAAGAATGGCTTGCCAGCCATCAGGTCATCTTGGTACCAAATGCGCTTTGATAATAGTGGCTTAGGCTCCTTGTTAGCCCGTCACACCAATCGGCCAAGGTGCGAACTCTTCGGCCCCAACGCCCATTTCCTCGCTTTTCGTCCTCTGGCCAGAAGCTGCGGCTAGGATCGCGGCGAAAATCTCTTCGCCCATCTCGTCGAGCGTCTTCTCCCCGTCAATCACAGGGCCACAATTGATGTCCATGTCCCCAGACATGCGGTGGTACATAGGTGAATTGCTGGCAAGCTTGATCGTGGGGGACGGATAGGAGCCAAAGCAACTGCCCCGCCCCGTGGTGAAGGCGATCAGGTTGGCTCCACCCGCAATCTGCCCTGTCGCGGCAACCGGATCATAGCCGGGCGTATCCATCAAAACGAGGCCGCGCGCCTCCACCGCCTCTGCGTAACGGTAAACCGCCTCAACCCCGGTCGAGCCACCCTTTTTTGCACCGCCAAGGGATTTCTCGATGATATTGGCAAGCCCGCCCGCCTGATTGCCCGGGCCAACAACGCCCTGCATCTGCACATCGCGCCCATCAGTGTATCCAAGCCACCAATTGATCCGGTCCAGAAAGGCGCGCCCCGTCGTCTCATCTTTCGCGCGTGCGGTTAGAAGATGCTCGATGCCATAAAGTTCCGGCGTCTCCGAGAGGATCGCCGTGCCACCATGGCGCACAAGGATATCAACGGCCTTGCCGAGCGCGGGATTGGCCGAAAGCCCCGAAAATCCGTCCGAACCGCCGCATTGCAACCCAACCTTGATATGCTCCACGGATGCAGGCTGCCGCATCGCCTTGTTCGCCTCGATAAGCATCTCGCGAATAGCAGCCTTACCCGCGTCTATCGCCGCTTTCGTGCCGCCCAAGTCCTGCATCTTCAGCACGCGCAGCATCTTGCCTGTTTCCAAGGCCGCAGACTGGAAGAAACGGTCAAGATTGTTCCGCTCACATCCCAGGGAACACACTAGTGCCCCCGCGATATTGGCGTGCTGTATGTAGCCCTTGAGGGTCCGATGCAGAAGGTCCATCGGCTCACCCGTGGCCTCCATCCCGCACCCCTGCTGGTGGATAAAGGGAATGACGCCATCGATGTTCGGATAGTCCGCCAACCGCTCCTCGTCGAAATACTCGGCGATCTTGCGGGCGACGGTAGCAGCGCAGTTCACCGTAATGAAAATGCCGAGATAGTTGCGCGTGCCAACGCGGCCATTCGCGCGGTGATAGCCCAGAAAGGTCGCCCGCTCCGAAGGCGGCAAGACATCTGCCGGAACATAGTCTTTTCCGAAGCGGTAATCTTTCTGCACCTCGTCCATCAGCACGTTGTGGCTGTGCATCCATGTTCCGGGCGCAATGTCTTCCCCCGCAAAGCCGATCACTGTTCCATATTTCAGAACCGGCGCCCCCTTGGAAATCCTCGTGCTCGCCAGCTTGTGCCCCATCGGAATGTCAGACAGGGCGGTAATCCCCTCGCCCGGAATAGGAGTGCCCGCAGCAACATCAACGCGGGCCACCACGACGTTGTCGCCCGCATCAAGCCGGATCACCGTTGATTTCTGCCTGCTCTCGCTCATCTCAGACTGATTACCGCCCGTTCTTTTTGCGCCATTCCGCGAAGAGCGCGAGGTTCTCCTCCCGTGTCGCCGGATAGAGGCCGATGATCGTCGCCCCGTTGCGAACCTGCTCGATGGCGAAGTCCTCGTAGGCCGTCATCTCCAGCGCTTCCGCCGCAACCTCATCTGCCATATGCGCAGGGATCACGATCACGCTGTCGTCGTCGCCAACCATGATGTCACCGGGGAAAACCGCGACATCCCCGCAGCCGATCGGGCCGTTGATCTCGATCGCCTCGTTATTGGTGAGGTTGGTCGGCGTCGCCGGACGATTGTGATAGGCGGGCATGTCCAACTCGCCGATGTTCATCGCATCGCGCAACCCGCCATCAGTCACAACCCCTGCCCCGCCGCGCACCATTAGTCGGGTGATCAGGATATCGCCGGCCGATGCCATCGAGGCGTCGCGGCGGCTGTCCATCACCAGCACATGGCCCGGCGGGCAGGTTTCAATGGCCAACCGCTGCGGGTGCTGCGGATTGCGGAAAACTTCCATCTGGTTCCGGTCCTCACGCGCCGGAATGTAGCGCAGCGTGAAAGCTGGCCCGACCATGTTCTTGCCCTTACCCTTCACAGGCCGGACATCCTGCCTGAAGGACTTGATGGCGCAAGCCTTTCTTGAACAAAACCGACGACAACGTCGCAACGGAAACCTGCGCAAGCTTGTCTTTGGTTTCGGGTTTCAAGGGATGGTCGGTCATGTTTTTCTCTCTCGTAATCAGCCGATCAGGCCATTTTGGTGCATGAAAGCCTTCAGGCGCGTGGTCTGGTTTTCGGTGAGAGGCCAGGCGGCAGGCGGGCGGGCGATGCCGCAATCCTCGCCCATCATCCGCAGCGCTGCCTTCACACCGGGAACGTTGGCTCCGCCCTGTTCCTCAGCGCGGATATCCTCGAACACCTGCATGCCAGCAATCAGGGCGCGGGCTGTTGCGTAGTCTCCCGCCTCCAGTGCCCTATTGATGGCGACCGAACGTTCTGGCCAGACGTTGATCAACCCGCTCGTGAAACCGCGCGCACCAACCGCGTAAAATGTCGGGGCCCAGACCTCGGCCAACCCGCCAACCCAGACTATGTTATCGGGTGCAGCAGCCATCGCGGCCTTCAACTTCATTGGGTTCTGGCTCGCCCATTTAACACCAGCCACGCCGTCGACCGCGCACATCGCGGCGATCCTATCGGTGCCAATCGCATCATTCCGGAGGTAAAGGATCAGCGGCAGGCCATCCCCCGCATCGCGCACCGCCTCCAGATAATCAACCAAACCCCGAGGTGATACGAACGGGTCCGGCGGCTGGTGGACCATAAGCGCCGCCGCTCCGGCCTTGCGGCTTTCGCGCGCCAAGCTGCACGCATCCCGCACCCCGCGCCCAACGCCCGCGACCATTGGCACACGCCCCGCGATGGCATTGGCATGGGCATGGACCATGCGCATGGCCTCATCCATCGTCAGACTATAGAACTCGCCAGTATTTCCGTTCGACGTCAGAACATGCACACCCGCGCCCACGGCCCGGTCGACGATCTTTTGCAACGGCGCCGTGCTGATCTCACCGTCCGCATCGAAAGGCGTCACAAGGATACCCGAAACCCCGGTCAAAGCCTTGGCAAGTCCGGTCATCAATTGATCTCCGGCTCGGGCACGGGGCCGCCGAAGTCGGTCCGCAGAAAGTCGAAATCACAGCCCTTGTCGGCCTGCTCGACGTGTTGCGCGAACATCTGACCGTAGCCGCGTTCATAGCGTGGCGCGGGTGGTGTCCATTCAGCTCGGCGCGCAGCCAGTTCCTCGTCAGTCAAACGCACGCTCAAGGAACGCGCCGGAATATCCAGTTCGATGATATCGCCCGTCCGGATCAGCGCGAGCGGCCCGCCGATATAGGCTTCGGGTGCCACATGCAGGATACACGCACCATACGAGGTGCCAGACATCCGCGCGTCCGACATCCGCACCATGTCGCGGTAGCCTTGCTTCAACAGCGCT
>RFUP01000261.1 GCA_009922885.1 Paracoccaceae bacterium | reverse complement strand
TCACCGAGGACAACGAGCGCCTGATTGGTTCGGTCCTTCTGGGGAACAATATTGTCAACATCCTCTCGGCCTCCTTGGCGACGGCTCTGTTCACGCGACTCTTCGGCGAGTCCGGTGTGGCGCTGGCCACGATGGTCATGACGGCCTTGGTTCTGATCTTTTCCGAGGTGCTCCCGAAGACCTACGCGATCACCAATGCCGAACAGGCTGCGGCGATGGTATCTTGGCCGATCCGGTTGGTGGTGCTGGTCTTCTCGCCGCCGGTGACGGCGGTGCGCTGGCTGGTGCGCGGGATCCTTTCGGTGTTCGGGATCAAGGCTGACCCCGAGGGCAACATCCTTGCCGTTCGCGACGAAATCGCAGGCGCGCTTTCCTTGGGGCAATCGGAAGGGTTGGTGGAGAAGGAAGACCGCGACCGGATTCTTGGCGCGCTCGATCTGGCGGAGCGGACGGTGGAAGAGATCATGAAACACCGCTCGGAAATCCGCATGTTGAACGCGGATACGCCGCCAGAGGAATTGCTCGCGGAAATTCTGCAAAGCCCGCATACGCGCCTGCCGATCTGGAAGGATGATCCCGATAACATCGTGGGCGTCGCCCATGCGAAGGATGTGCTGCGCGGGATGCACAAGCTGATGTTCGGCCCGACACCGGGCAAGAACGGGATTGCGGATTTCAATATTCTCGACGTGGTGATGAAGCCCTACTTCATTCCCGACACCACAACGCTAGACGAACAGATGCGCCAGTTCCTGCGCCGCCGCACCCATTTCGCGCTGGTGGTGGACGAGTATGGCAGCCTTGAAGGCCTGATCACGCTTGAGGATATCCTCGAAGAGATCGTGGGCGAGATCACTGACGAATTTGATCCTGCCGCCGATGCCGCGTTGAAGATGGGCGAAGACGGAACCTATGGCATCGAAGGTGCCATGACGATCCGCGACCTGAACCGCGCGATGGACTGGGCCCTGCCGGATGACGAAGCCAACACCGTAGCGGGCCTTGTGATCCACGAGGCTCAGATGATCCCGACCGTGGGCCAGATGTTCAGCTTCCACGGCTTCCGCTTTGAAGTGGCCGGAAAGAAAGAGAACCGGATCACGAAGTTGAAGATCAAGCCGCTCTGAGCGCTTTAGCTGCCGAGAATGACGCGCACGTAATTGCGCGTTTCGTTGTAGGGCGGCACGCCTTTGTGCTTCTCCACAGCGCTCGGCCCGGCGTTATACGCCGCGAGCGCCAAGCGCCAGGAGCCGAACTTCTTGTATTGCTGAGCAAGATAGCGGGCGCCGCCTTCAAGGTTCTGGAAGGGGTCGTGTGGATCGACGCCGAGCTTCGCAGCGGTTGCAGGCATCAACTGGGCCAGCCCGATGGCGCCCTTGTGACTGCGCGCCGCAGAGTTGAAACCCGATTCTTGATGCACAAGGCGCAGGAAAAGGTCTTCGGGAACGCCGTGGCGGCGGGCGGCATCTTTGGCCATCGCGAGATAGGGGCCGCGATATTTGCCGCGATAGGCTTTGAGCGGGCCTTCCGTACCATCGCCCCATTTGGTCGGAGTATGCACCGACGGCGGCTGGAGGCGAACGGAAGAGTTATATTGGCTCGCAGCGCGTGTATCGAGAACTTTGGTCTGGGTTTTGAACAGCTTATTGCGATATTTCGACGACAAGACGTCTGCCTGAGCGGTCCCAGCTAGCAGCATGGCGACCATGGCACTGGATACCAACCAGTGTTTCATGGATCGAATGTCCTTCAAAAAACCCCACTTAACGCGCAAGACTTAGCTCAGAACCTTCGGCTTTTCCATCCCGTAAGTACCAGCGCTAGTCTTTGAGCAAAGGAGCGCCCATGAGGTCTTCGATAAAGAGGCTGACCAATTCGCCACGGCTGGAAACACCCGCTTTTCTATAGATTGCGTTGAGGTGGGCTTTGACCGTGCCCTCGGCGGAGCCGCGAAGGCGTGCGACCTCGGAAATCGGAGCGCCTTTGATCGTAAAGGTGGCCACGTCCTGCTCGGCGGGTGTAAGCCCCCACGTTAGGAAATAGCCCTCGATGACGTCATTCAACGCCCCCGAAGCCACGCCAAGGCTACGCGCCATTCGCTCTTGCTGTCGCAAGAGTGAAAAGAGCACACGAACCTCGATCACCACACCGATCAGAAGCCCGAGGGCCGCGATGGTTTCGACGATGAGATGGAAATCCATCCCCACCAGCCCCGCATCCGCGAAATCGCGAAGCGCGTCGGAGAGAAAAAACACGGCACAGAGCACTTGAATGACAATCAATGCTCCAAGCGCCAAAGGCAGGCGCTTGGACACTGTTTTACGCAGAGCGATCATTTAACTGGACTCGCAGACGCAGGGATGGCCTTGCTACCTGTAACCATTGCCTTCACCAAGTTTACCTTTCCCAAACGGCTTTCTAGAATGACGCCGCCAACATGGGCCGCGACTGAAACCCAAGCCCATGACACGAGGACTTCGTGAACTTCCTCGACCCAATCCACACCCCAGAAGGCCGTTGTGGTCATGAGCCATCCAGTCAGGCCAAGGAACAACATCGTTGCCCAGAGATTGTAGATCATCCAAGCGCCGAGCGGCGTGTGACCCAACCGCACATGGTTGCGTTGGTGGGCGATGTGGGAAAGTTGGTCGAGTGCGCCGGATACGGACAGCGGGAAATCCTTCAAACGGGCATGTTTCGAACCGACGAAGCCCCAGAGCACACGAACAAGAACGACACCGACCACCGCATACCCGATCCATTGGTGGAGCTTTCCGTCTTCATCGGTCAGAAGCGCATTCGTGATGAAAAATCCGGCCATGGACCAATGGGCGAGACGCACCAAGGGATCCCAAACTTTGACGATTTGCATGCGTGATACCTCCTTAGGTTACTCAAGGCGTCTTTGACGCCTTGAGCTAAAGCTGATCAGTCCGACGTCTTGGTGCGGGTGATGGTGAGGTCAGGAGCCAGATAGAGTTCGAGCTTCTTGCCATCTTTGAGGGCATAGACCTCGATCTCTCCGTCCTCCATTTCGATCTTGCGGACCTCGTATCCTTCGGAAGTCAGTTTCGTGGTGATTTCTGCGCGTTTCGCATCATCAAGACGCTGGCTGTCGCTGGAGGCAAAAGCCGCGCCGGAGATCAGAGCGAAGGAAAGTGTCAGGGGGATAAAGAGCGATTTCATGGAACAACCTTTCATGTGGTCGCAGCGGTGATGGAGAAATGACTGTGTGCTGCGATGACCGAGAGGTGGAGGAGAACGCCTGCCCTGCCTATTGGACCGAGGTTCGAGAAGCGCCGGAACCCGCGCTCTAAACCGGAGTTTAGGCCACCTCCTAAAAATTTTTGTCGAAGTTTACCTTTTCTTCAACGGCAATGGGTGATGTAAGGAGCGGAACAAAGAACATAGGGAGGTCGGCATGGCTGGATCGGTAAACAAGGTGATCTTGGTTGGTAACCTCGGGCGCGACCCTGAGGTGCGGTCGTTCCAAAACGGCGGCAAAGTGTGCAACCTGCGGATCGCCACTTCGGAAACGTGGCGTGATCGCAATTCCGGCGAACGCAAGGAAAAAACCGAATGGCATTCGGTTGCGATTTTCTCGGAACCGCTCGCGCGGATCGCGGAGCAGTATCTGCGCAAGGGATCCAAGGTGTATATCGAAGGCGCTTTGGAAACCCGCAAATGGCAAGACCAGTCGGGCCAGGAACGCTACACGACGGAAGTCGTGCTGCGCCCCTACCGTGGCGAGTTGACGCTGCTGGATGGCCGTGACGGCGGCGGCAGCGGCGGTGGAGATCGCGGCGGCG